>JAHDCM010000415.1 GCA_020629895.1 Bacteroidota bacterium | reverse complement strand
TGCCTATGGTGCCAGGTGCTTGAGGGGCATAGCCCGTTCCAAAGCCTGCGGCAATGTACTTTAATATGTTGTTGGATTGATTAGACATAGACGATTTACGTTTGAACGATGGACGATTTACGTTTGAACGATGGACGTTTAATCGTGAATCGTTCAATCGTCTACCGCGTGAGGGATAGTAGTGGTAGCTTGGCGAAATGGATGCTTTGTGAAGCTATGCCTAGCGGGGCTGACGGAGGAAGACACCGCTAGGCATAAGCTGAACTAGCAGCTATGAGACAACTACAAGCGGATAGCCCGACCTGAAATAATAGGGACTGAGGGATTGCAGGACTGAAGGATTGAGGATAAATCGATCCATTGCATCTATTAAAATAACTCCCTCAGTTCCTAGTATGGAAGGACACGCCCAAATGAAAAGGATTCATTTTTAACTCCCTCTCCTACTCTTCTACTGGTTTTTCTTCGTAAAATTGGAATAAGATAAGTCCTAAGATACAAAAAATCATGGCTGCGACTCCAGTAGCTCGAATACCCATATCGTTTTCTACACTTTTACCCATTAATAACAAAGTAGGAAATAAAAAGGTAGCAATTGAGATACCAATTTTCATTGTAAAGCCGCGAGCGGCATAAAACATTCCGACATTATGTTGTTGGGTACGCTTTGCATCTTCATCGGCAATATCGGCAACAATAACGTTGGGTAAAATGCCAAATATTGCTACTGCAAAGATAGAAAACAATAATAACATACTTGCTTGAACAATGGGTGAAAATGGGAATTTTCCTAAGAAAAATACGAGTCCAAATAAGATGGAAAACTGAATAAAACCAGCCGTTACGAGTATTTTCTTTCCTTTGCGATTGGCGATATAATTGACCACTGGGTAAAATAAAAAACTCAACCCTAGTAAGCCAATTTCTAGTAATGATACATAGCTTTTATCAAGCTGAAGTAACACGGTGAGGTAATAACTTAGCCCTGTGATAATAAAGGTCATGGATAACCAATACATGAGGTCGGAAAGGGCAAAAAAGCGAAAATTCCGATTTTTAAAGACCGTTTTAACTGCGTCGAATGATGCGAGTTCGGATTTGTTTTGTAGACAATATTTCTCTTCATTGATAAATAAGGGCAATGCCATCAATACTGCCGACAAGGCTGCAAAACCACCCAATATCCATTGAAAGGCTTGGGTAGAATCCATATTATATGTGTTTTCAAAAAAAGATTGTAGGGCAAAAACTTGTGTGCCTAGCCCCAGTCCTAATGCATAAGTAACTGATATAAGTGTACTTATTTGCAAGCGATCTTTATTGGTGTGTCCAAGCTCGCTAATCCAAGCAGTATAAGGAATGAGATAAATGGTAAGAAAAATATAGAATAGGGTGATACAGAAGGTAAGCCAATAGGCATTGAGGTTGCTTTCGAAGGGCGTAAGCGGATAAAAGACCAGAAACGAAAAAATAGCACAAGGAATAAATCCTATCGCCATAAAGGTACGCCGACGACCAAATTTAAAGGTTGCTCTATCTGACCAGTTGGCAATAAGTGGGTCTGTAAAAGCGTCTATAATACGTCCTCCTGCTCCTATCAGCCCAATGATGGTTGCGATCATCAAAATAGGGCCAGCATAAATAAAGGCGGGAAACAAAACTTCTTTCCCATCTTCGGGTGGCATGTAAAAGTAAGGTAGTAAATTTCCGACTCCAAAAATAGCCAATGACCAGCCGAACTGCCCCAGGGCATAAAGTATTTTAATGCCAATGGATGGACGCGTAAGAGTTGTTTGTTTCATAAAAACGAGCTTTCAAAGCACAAGTAAAGGTGGTTTTTAGACCAAATTTAGGTCTCTAAGCACAAAATTGATAAAGCAAGTTAGGTATAATTTAACAAATTTCTTACATTGCAATTGTATATCTTTGATTCAATAGACAACAGTAAATATACATCTTACCTCAAACCATTTAACCTATGTCAATTAGAGCCTTCTCCTTGTTTTTATGTTTATTTCTAATTAGTGGTATCGGAGCAGCACAAAACGAGCCGCCCGAATATGTAGGAAATGAACAGTTTTTTGACTTGTCGGGCGTGTGGGTGAGTAACAGTACCGAAAAGCGCGTTAGTAAATTGATCATTAAAAAAACCATTGTCAATACTTACCGTATCGCCACCTACATGACCTTTAATGGTCAAGAACAAATTTTTAACAAATGGGAGCCTTTCAATGTATCGGAAGACGACCTGTGTTTTGTGCATGAAATTGCTGGTGCCACTAGTTATATTATGCCTATGTGGGATGCAGGAGAGCAAAAAATCCTCTTGTACTCTATGATTAGTGATCCTGATGGTGGTTGGATTGATATGAAAAAAGACATCTTTACCCGCCAGTATGGAGGTGTGCAACGCCCAAATGCAACGGTTGGATTGTGGCAGATGGAAGGATACTGGAAAAATGAATTGCCTTCGTCTCAAGTTTTTTCACGCCTTCACATCGAGCCAACTACTACTGGACATACCTTCCATTTTTATAAAGTAGTATCTGATAAAGAACGTTACTTGGGTAAAAAAAATCTCCTGAAAACAGAGGGTAGCACACAACACGTAAAGTGGTTTAATGAAGATAGAGATGTCTACACGACTGCCATCATCACCCCCATTATGAAAAATAACAAACTGGAAGGAATTGATATGGTGGTAGAAGAAGTGTACTCCGATCTGATTCCAAAGAAAGTATTCCGCCAGTTTTTTGTCAATGATCCCGATGCATCACACAAAGAGGAAGTAAGTGAGTCGATCAAAACGCTCGAAGGGACTTGGCTCAATTTAGATGATGAAGGTGCTACGAATAAATTAGTAATCGAAGACGGTGATATGGAAATTTTTGTTAACTGTGAAGAGGGACTTTGTGCAGTTGGTAAAAGCCCTTTGGAGTGGCAAAAGGAAACAGAAATGATTGGAAATGTCACTAATCGGGTATTGTCTTGGCGAATTACCGAACTGGAGTACGACTTGGATGTGAATAAAAATCGCACCAAACCTATCGTTATCGCAGTCGATACAACTATTGAGTTTTTTGATGAAAATAAAGATATTGAGGTCTATACCGAAATATTTATTCGAAAAAATGAACAGATTAGCCCTGCTATGTATGATCTAACGTCTCAAAATTAGCTTGTATTCAAGCATTACTTGGGCGTGCCAGGTATCAAAAAAAAAGCGCAGTAACCATTTTCATGGTTACTGCGCTTTTTTTTGATACCTGTCGGGCTATCCGCTTGTAGTTGCCTCATAGAAAACTCATGCGGCTATATTGCCTAGCAGTGTCTTCCTTCGTCAGCCCTGCTAGGCAAAGCC
>JAHDCM010000414.1 GCA_020629895.1 Bacteroidota bacterium | reverse complement strand
TATTCTGTTTTTTTGGGGATAACCCTGTTTTCTCTATGAAAAAAAAAGTGAAATTGTTATTTTTGACAATCTATTTACAATGGAACTCAATAAAAATTTGTTAATTATCGGACGGCTTGATAAAGCCGACTTTTTGGAATTGGATTTGATGGATATAGATGTAAAGATTGATACAGGTGCTTTTACATCGGCTATTCACTGCCACAATATCCGTGAAGTCAACCTTTCCCGAAATTCGTTGATTCGTTTTAATTTACTAGATCCAACACATCCGCAATATAATGAGCGAGAGTTGATTCATAGTAATTACTATAAAAAAACAATCAAAAGCTCAACAGGACACATCGAAGATCGTTACATAATTAAGACAAATGTAGTACTGTTTGAGCGGATATTTCCGATTGAGTTATCCTTGACAGATAGAACAGAGATGAAATACCCTATTCTTATTGGAAGACGGTTATTGCAAAATAACTTTTTGGTAGACGTTTCTGCTACCCACTTATCCTATCAACAAAAAAAGAAGAACTATCAACTAGAATGAACATCGCTATCCTCTCCCAAAAACCCAATATCTATTCGACCCGCCGATTACTTCAGGCAGGTACGGAAAGAGGACACCAAGTACGAATCATCAATCATTTACGATGCAAGTTGGTCATTGAAAAAAATAAACCACAAGTTTATTATAACCAGCAATCGCTAGAAAAAATTCAAGCAATTATCCCACGAATAGGAGCGTCTGTTACCTTTTTTGGAGCTTCTGTGATCAAGCAATTTGAAATGATGGGCGTACATAGCACCACTGGTTCAGAGTCATTGTTGCGAGCAAGAGATAAACTAAGAAGTTTACAACTATTGTCGATGTCGGGTTTAGAATTGCCCAAAACCGTTTTTACCAATTATACCAAAAATGTACAACAATTAATCGAATCGGTAGGCGGAGTACCTTTGGTGATAAAATTGTTAGAAGGGACACAAGGATTGGGAGTAGTGTTGGCAGAAAGTACAAATGCAGCCGAATCAGTGATAGAGGCCTTTAATAAAATAAAAACGCGTATCATTGTACAAGAATTTATAAAAGAGTCTTCTGGAACCGATATTCGTGCTTTTGTGATTGATGGGAAAGTGGTCGCAGCGATGCAACGCAAAGCCAAAGATGGTGAGTTTCGCTCCAATTTGCATCGTGGAGGTACAGCTACACTAGTAGCACTTAGCCCTGAACAAGAAATGGCAGCTATACGTGCCACAGAAGTGATGGGACTAGGAGTTGCAGGAGTTGATATGTTGATTTCTAATCGTGGGCCACTTATTTTAGAGGTTAATGCATCACCCGGACTAGAAGGAATCGAAAAAGCAACAAAGCAAGATGTCGCGGGGCAAATTATTCAATATCTCGAAAAAAGCCTTAGTAACCACAGTCATGCCACACCAACACAAGGAAATAGTCATTAATAATACGCAAATCGTTCCTGGGCAAAAAGCAGATGTCCGACTCAATGTTGCTCGTTTGCCCTCTGGAACCGATATTCATTTACACGTTCATGTTTTTAGAAGCCAACGTCCTGGGCCAGTTGCATTGGTGATGGGAGGAATGCATGGTGATGAAGTGAATGGAGTAGAAATCGTTAGGCGGACGCTTACCAATCGCTTATTCGAACATTTAAAGGCGGGTACGGTCATTGTTATTCCGCTGCTCAATATCTATGGGTTTATTAATTTTTCTAGGGATGTGCCAGATGGTAAAGACGTAAACCGAAGTTTTCCAGGAAGTAGTAATGGGTCGTTAGCATCCCGAGTTGCCTATGTCTTTTCGAAAGAAATTCTCCCATTCATTGATTTTGGAATTGATTTTCATACAGGAGGGGGAAGCCGTTACAATTACCCACAAATTCGTTATACCGCAAAAGATGAAGCCGCCGCCGAATTAGCCGCTACTTTTGCTCCTCCTTATCTGATTCCCAACAAACCTATCGAAAAATCACTCCGTTATTATGCCTACAAAAAAGGCATACCCATACTTATTTATGAAGGTGGGGAGTCACTGCGTTTCGATGGCTTTTCGATTCGAGAAGGATTAGATGGGCTAAAAAGAGTCTTGTTTGCAAAAGGGATGTTAGAAGAAGCACCACCACCACGTAATAGCCTTATTTTACGAAAATCTACATGGATTCGCGCGCCCCGATCAGGCTTATTTATCTGGAGTACCCATTCAGGACAAAAAGTAATGGCAGGTGACAAGCTAGGAGAAGTACACGATCCGAATGGCGATGAAATGGTACCTGTTTTATCTGATCGAGATGGTTATATTTATGGACATAATAATGCACCAGTCGTCAATCAAGGTGATGCCCTTTTTCATATTGGTAATGATGTAGAAGCTATTGAACAAGAGACTTTATGAAGCTTATTCAATTAATCAAAGAGCCATTTCCAAGCAAGGTCAATCAAAAAACCTATTTCTTAGAAATGTTAGGAGTGGCGACCTTTATCACCTTATTCCTCTACCTCATTCGCCCCTTCGGAATCGCCAACTGGGAAGGCCCTCTTTTTTTGCACTGTTTAGGTTTTGGGATCATCACCCTCACTATAAGCCTTTTATTTGATGCCTTCTTAACCTTTGTTTTAAAAGTTCGCAAAGACCTTCCGTCTTGGACATTTGGTAAGTGGATATTGAGTGCTGCCATTATGCTTATGCTACTTGGTTTTGCCAATTATACCTATGTGCATTACTTGGTTTATCAAAGTCTTCAAAACTGGAATTTACAGGCTGCCTTCAATATGGTGTATTATACCGTGTTACTAGGTATTTTTCCCCTCATTTTTGGTGGTATGATGCAGCAAATTCGCGCTCAAAAAAATAACGAAATAGAGGCTTCCGTAGTCCAAGAACAAATCACTCAAAGTCACAATCCCTCCGTTACTCCAGTCGCTAATATTGTCATCCCACCATCTTCCAATTCTCCAACAAAAGATGCTTTTTCACACCTCGTACCTCGTGTCTCTCACCAAATTATTCTCAACTCCCAAAATCAAAAAGATCAACTCCAACTATCGCTTAGGCAAATTCTTTACCTCGAAGCCCAACAAAATTATGTAGAAGTCTGCTATTATGAAAAAGAACGCCAGCAAGTTCAACGTAAGCTTCTACGAAACACCCTCTCCCAACTTGAAAAACAATTGCTAGAGACGAATGTTATTCGCTGTCATCGTTCTTTTTTAGTCAATCTTAGTCGTATCGAAAAAGTAACAGGAAACGCGCAGGGACTTAAACTAAAGCTAGAACACCTACCTGATCAAATCATTCCCGTTTCTCGTAAATATATTGCCCCATTAAAAAAAAGACTCAAGGATAAATAAGCGTCAGTACGCTATC
>JAHDCM010000413.1 GCA_020629895.1 Bacteroidota bacterium | reverse complement strand
ACTTAGAGATCGTATGCTGACACGTATGATCTTTAAGTGAAGCGTTTTTTTTCTCCCCTATTGCTAACAACCGTTAGTTTTTGTATCTTTGTAACTGTAATACGGCATGATAAATGTCTTCTATTTATACGCTTCTCTTGATCAAAAAAATAAACTCATTCATGCAACAAGAATACGATAAGTACACCGCTGAAGACCACGAGGTTTGGTCACTACTTTACAAAGAACAAATGACCCACCTACCTACCATTGTGACTCAAGCATATCTCAATGGCACCAAAGCAGTGCGTTTTGAACCTGATCGAGTGCCTCGTTTTAGTGTCATCAATGAAGAGTTGGCTAAGCTTACTGGCTGGCAAGTATATGTAGTACCTGGTCTTATTGATAACAAACCCTTTTTCCAACACTTGGCTAATAAGGAATTTCCTGTTACGACGTGGCTTCGCAAAATGGAACAACTCAAGTACATCGAAGAACCAGATATGTTTCACGATGTATTCGGACACGTTCCATTATTAAGTGAGCCTTTCTTTTGTAATTTTTTGAACGAACTAAGTATCATTACCCTTCAGCATATTGACAATCCAAGTGTCGTTGAATTAATGGCACGCCTCTACTGGTACACCGTCGAATTTGGCATGATACAAGAAGATAATACATTAAAAATTTATGGTGCAGGTATCATCTCTTCACCTGGCGAATCGAAGTTTTGCGTTACAGATGAAGCGACACACGTACCTTATGATGTACAAGCCATTTTTGATGTACCTTATATCAAAGATCGGTTTCAGGCTCAATATTTTGTCATAGACTCTTACAAACAACTAACTGACAGCTTACCCCTCATTAAAGACAAAATCAGTTGGTATGTGGCAAATGAAGTCTTTGTAGCACTTTCTCCCTGATTTAAAATCAATGTCGTTTCTCAACTTAACATCATTTTGCGTGTTATATTCTCATGGCAAAATCAACAAGCAATCATTCTAAAAGAAATTTTGACAAACTAAGTGTGCAGGAATGTCACCTGATATATCCTGCCCTCCTTGAAAATGCGGAGCGGCATTACAAAATTGGACAAGAACTAGCAGATATGCGCGAGTTTGGAGCCGCTATTGCCCATCTTACTATCGCTGCCGAAGAGTATGTTCAGGCTATGACCATCTACTTTAAAGGATGGGGAATTCCTGTACAAACAATTAAAAAACTATCGCGCTATTTTGATGATAAAGAAACAGGATTTACTGTTTCTCCCACTACTATTATTTTAGGCACCTATCTGCGTTCGCTTTATAATATTTTTGAAAGCTTCACCCAAAGTATTTTTAATTTACAATTTCTCGATTTCAAAAAAATATTTGAGCAACAAGTCAATCCTCTTCCACTCGTAAAAAAATCGACTTACTATGCCAATTGGTGGGCAGGAGCCAAACAACGTAAAAACAAAGGCTTGTACACACAATATGAAATGGATCTGACCACTCCCGCCAACTTTACTGCCAAAGAGTATGAACTCTCATTGGAAGTAGTCAACGATCTGCGCGAAAACTGCCTCACCACCATCGAATTCACCAAAAAAATACCCGAAAAACAACGTATTTTATTTTTTAAATGGATCAAAAATTATTTTGAACCTTTTATGAAACGCCTCAATAGTATCCCACTCCCTAAGCGAAAAAACAAAAAAAAGTAGTTCCCCAATACCTTTCCACTACCATTTAACATATAGGCTAAACAACTGTCTTTCAATAATTAAATCCAATTGGCACTAAAGTTGTTTGCATATCCTCGTAAACTCTTTTTGCACTCAATAACTGTGCGTCATCAAAAAATAAAGTGCCTTTCCAAGCAGTAGATAGCAAATTGCTAGTCAAGCATTTTTACACTTTAATGAAATAGCATACTTATTGAGTATCTTTACCAAATCATAGTCTGTTTAGACTACTGATCCATCCCCTTAGCATTTGTCCTTAGAAATTGCAAAGCACCTACGCAAAAGCACCGCATGATTTATAGCATGTAGTAGTAGTTGACGGTGTCTACTTAATTTTAACTATTACTAAGACTGTAATTCTTCCCTCAAAATCACAGACATAAAATAAATCGTTATTCATATTTAACTTATAAGTATGAGTTTGTGTGTATTTATGAGCTGTCTAGCATGGTTTTTGAAAAGAGGATAAGCAGTTCATTAATTTGCGGATTATCTAAAACAACAGCTAAATATTTTAAGCGATGAGAAAATTATTACTTGCCTTTGCCTTTATGGTGATCTACTCCCTAAGTGCAAATGCACAGCAAGAAGTGAGATATACCAAGTATATGTTCAACAAGCTGGCATTTAACCCCGCTTATGCAGGTAGTGTAGAAGGTTTTGACTTAACAGCTATTTTTAGAAGACAATGGGTCAATATTCCTGGTTCGCCTACGAGTGCTACTTTGAGTGGCCACACCGGACTTGGAATCAACAAAAAAGTAGGTGTTGGAGCCTTTATCGAATACGATAAAATTGGCGTACACAACTCCCTCGATTTTCAAATGACTTATTCTTACCGTTTCCTACTAGGTGAATCTCGCCTAGCACTTGGTCTTCAAGGGGGTATTTTTAATATGCGAAGTGATTGGGGACAAATTATCAATGATGATTTGGTAGATGGTACCGATCCAACACTCAACAACCTTCCTAATAGCGAGTTACTCCCTAACTTTGGAGTAGGACTCTACTATTACAAACCCAATAGTTTCTATATAGGAGCCTCTGTTCCTCGTTTATTAGAAAACGAATTGGAAAGTGTGAGCCGTTTAGCACACCAATACCGCCACTATTATGCAATGGCAGGTGTTGTATTTGGAAACGAAAAATTCCGTGTAAAACCATCTACTTTAGTAAAACTGGTACCGTCTAATGCACCTGTACAAGTAGATGCGAACCTAATGTTCCTCATCCGCGATGTATTCTGGATTGGTGGTACTTATCGTGCTGCTGTTGGAAACACCTATACTTTGCCTGATGGCACTAATGGTAGCTTTATTCAATCAGAATCAGTTGATTTTATTGCTGCCTTCCTCATGAAAAAAGGAATTCGTATTGGTTATGCTTATGACCTAACGCTTTCTCCATTAGGCATGTACACCTCTGGTTCTCACGAAGTCATGCTAGGATATTCTTTCGTAGGCAAAGGACCTCGTATCCGTACACCACGTTATTTCTAATAAAATCGTTTAGCATAAAACATTTAGATAATAAGAATCCCCGCCTTACAACAAGTAAGGCGGGGATTTTTTATTTTAGAGGCTGTCTTGCTTTCCATGACTTATGGCGTGTCCTTCCATAAGGTTTCGGGAACAGGGGCAATACAGTCATACCCAAGTTCTCAAGCCCTTA
>JAHDCM010000412.1 GCA_020629895.1 Bacteroidota bacterium | reverse complement strand
GACAATAAAATACATCAATGCTAGGTTAAACAAATATAAATTGTTACCAGTTAGCGGAGTATCCATCGCAAACCCTTTATACAAAAATACTTGAAGTGAATATTATGACCAAGATCTCAGATCAGGAAATCCTAGATAAATTTAAGAACCCTCCTACCAAAGACAAAGCATTTGGTATGTTGATGAATAAATACCAAGAGAAATTATACTGGCACATCCGTCGCATGGTTGTGTATCACGAAGATGCAAACGATGTATTACAAAATGTGTTTATCAAAGTTTGGAAAAACTTAGACCGTTTTCAACAAAACTCCAAACTTTATACGTGGCTATATCGTATCGCCACCAACGAATCGCTCACCTTTATCAATCAACGTAAACGCAAAGGGGCCGCCCCGCTCGAAACAGAGGATTATGACCTTGCTACCCAATTGCGTGCCGACCCTTATTTCGATGGCGACGAAATCCAAATCAAGCTCCAGCAAGCCATTGATACACTTCCTGATAAGCAACGCGTTGTATTTTTAATGCGTTACTACGAAAATATGAAATATGACCAAATGTCTGAAGTGCTCGACACTTCCGTAGGAGCTTTAAAAGCCTCTTATCACCATGCGGTTAAGAAAGTAGAAAAATACCTCAAGAACGATTAAACTAATATAAAGGTCACACATCAAAGGGGTGTATTTTTAAGAAACCAATGGAAAAAAGGCAAAACATATTACAAGAACTTCAGGAAGTGTCTCCTTTAATGGCTCAACTAGCATTGAAAGACCCATTTCGCATTCCTAAACACTTTTTCGAACAATTAGAAGAAGAAGTGAAAGAGGAAATCGGAATCGAGGTGCCACTAAGCCCCACGCTTACCATGCTACGACAAAAAAGTCCGTTTAACTTACCAAACGACTATTTCGCCAACTTATCTGAGCTAGGAACAAAACCATTATTAGAAGCCGAACCTGACACCGCTTTTTTAGCAAACCCTACTGCTAAAGAGGCCTTTATAGTGCCTGAAAACTACTTCAACAATTTTGAAACTCACTTACTACAATTAGTGAAATTAGAAGCCGAAGAGGTAGAAACAGACACCACTTATATTGATCAATTTGCAGTGAATGAGGTCTTTGTTGTTCCACAAGATTATTTCAAGTTATTGGCAAACAATGTCTTAGAAAGAATCCAACTGGAAACAGGAAAGCTCCAGACAACAACTAATCACATTGATCAAATTACCATAAAAGAGGTATTCAAAGTACCTAATAACTACTTTGAAGAACTGCCTCAGTATGTCATAGATACTATCCAAATTGAGAATGGAACTCTTAAAACCAATACCTTGTTGATCGAACAGCTTGTTGGTGAAACACAACCATTCTCAGTGCCTGAAAATTACTTTGAGAACCTCACTGATCAAGTGATGGCAAATATTCAGGGAGAAGAGGTGATAGACAGTAAGCTTCCTGCGATAAGTGAAAAAGATGGCTTTGCATTGCCTGATGGTTATTTTGCCCAACTGCAGCAAAGTGTAATGGAAAAGATCAAAGCGGAAGATGAAGTAAGTGAAGAGGAGTATCTACTACAAACAGTTGGCACTAGCAACCCCTTCCAAGTGCCAGTAGGATATTTCGACCAATTACAGAAAGAGGTACGCAAGCAAATTGCACCACCCAAAGAGCAAGGTGGAAAAATTGTTCCAATGCCAGGTGCTACACCTCCACAACAAAATAATCGTCGTTGGTTGCGTCGAGCATTGTCTATCGCTGCTGTCTTCGCTGTTTGTATGATAGGACTTCAGTTTTTATTCACCTCTCCTGATGTAAAAGCTGATAATCCATACCTCGCTATGAGTACTGAAGAAATTTTAAACCATGTACACCAATTAGATAAAGCATCCTTACTAGATCATGTGGAGAGTAATATAGATGAATTTTTACCAGTAGTAGATGAACATAGTGCTGTATTATTAGCCAATGCTAATACTGGTAATCTAAACTTGTTCAAACGTCTGAACATTGAAGTGGATAGTCCCGTGATGAATGAAGTATTTCCTGATGAACTTGGAACTGATTCGGACATCGATGCTAAACTACTCGAAAAAGGACTAGACATTAATGTTTTAAATGAAATCTTATGAATACTGTAAAAATAATCCATAACCTTAAACAATTGATGGTCATTATGCTATTTGTCGTAGCAGTACCATTGATTAGTTCTGCTCAACAAAAATCTCTGACACCAGAGGAAATAGCGTCTATGAAAGTCGCTTATATTACTAATCGCTTAGAATTGACCTCTGGTGAAGCCGAAAAGCTCTGGCCCATTTACAACGAATATCAAGCTAAAAAGGCAACGATTAGAAAAGCGGAAAAAGGTCTGAAGTTAGAGCAAAGTTTACTCGACTTGAAAGTTAAATACCATAGCAAATTTGCGGAGGTAGTGCCTACTACTAAAGTGGAATTATTATATACTGCTGAAAAAGAATTCAAAGTCGCCCTTTTAGAGGCTTTGTCAGGTGGGAGCGGCAACAATTAGAGGATGACTGCTAATATCCCGCTCCTAAAATATAAATTCCCTGATCTTTTATTAAGCCTACTTGTAGCCTAGCTACACAAATGCAAGAGACACCTTCTATCAAAAAAATGATAGAAGGTGTTTCTAATTTATAGCTTTATCTTTTGCGATGCAATTCAGGTACTAAGATGCCTACTAAAGCTCCCACAGCATAACCTACCAATACATCTGATAAATAATGTTTGCCGCCTTTTACTCTAAAATAACCAGTAAGGGCAGGAATAATAGCAGCCGTTCCCCAAACATAAGGTCGCCATTGAGAGTGGGGGTTAAAATCGTGGTACATCTTAGCAGTTAAAAAGGTAGAGGCAGCAACACTGGAAGTATGTCCTGAGAAAAAGGAACTAGTAGCACTCCGTCCTAATTTCATGGAGAGTGGGGCATTAGGGTTATATACAAAGGGGCGTTTGCGTTTAAAAATTTCCTTTGTCATGCCTGTCAACGCCGAATTGAGTAGAAATGCTTCAAAAGTAATGAGTCCAACTGTTGGGAACTCTTGTCTTACATCCTTATCGGCTAAAAGAAACAGTGGGTAGGCGATGGAACTATAAAGTAATATATCACTTCCTATTCGAGCATTTTTATTCCAATATTGAGTGGCAAACCGATCAAAGGAGGGTTTGATTAACTGACGATCTAATTGTTGGATAGCTTCTTCGGTGAGGAGTGGCTTTTTTTGATATAGCTGACGACTGGTGACTACTCCTAATCCTCCAACTACAAGTAGCGGGGCTTCGCGCTGCCACTTTAATTCATAAGGAGCAATACGTTGTGCTTCGACAGGTGTGTAGGTAAAGACTAGTAGAAAGCTAAGGGCAATAAGGG
>JAHDCM010000411.1:2199-3396 GCA_020629895.1 Bacteroidota bacterium | reverse complement strand
TTATATCACTTTTTATTATTGAATAATGGCGACACATTCGGCTTCACCCATTAATCCAACAACAGAAGAAGAAGCGTGGCTAGGTGGAGGTTCCCCCTTTAACGTTAGCTATGGTAAATTAATGATGTGGTACTTCTTAGTATCTGATGCATTTACTTTCTCTGGTTTGTTGATTTCTTATGGTGCGATTCGCTTTAGTAGTGAACGTTGGGCAGACCCTAACCATGTTTTCAATGCAATGCCTTTTTTGCATGGATGGGAGGCACCGTTAGGCTTTGTGAGTATTATGACCTTTATCCTTATTTTGAGTAGTGTTTTTGTGGTACGTGCTGTACAAGAAGGACACATGATGAATAAGAAAGGAGTTGTGAAATGGATGTTTTTAGGTATTCTTGGTGGAGCAGCCTTCTTAGGTTGTCAGGCTTGGGAGTGGCATCACTTAATTACGGGGTATGATCATGGACATGGAATGGTATTGAGTGACAACACATTTGGCGCACCACCCGTTTTTGGGCAGTTATTCTTCCTTATTACTGGATTTCATGGATTTCACGTATTTAGTGGAGTGGTATTCAATATCATGGTTTGCATACAAGCAGCTATGGGTGTTTATGAACGACGTGGACATTACGAAATGGTTGAGAAAATTGGACTGTACTGGCACTTTGTAGACTTAGTGTGGGTATTTGTATTCCTTGCTTTTTATCTATTATAAATTTTAAGAAAAAATGCCTTGATACGGCTCAAGTTCAAATTACTATCTTAAATAATCTTGACTTGAGTGCAAAGCAATTGACTCGAAAATAAATTAATCAAAATGGCACATAGTTTAGACCAAGAAACCTATAAGCAACAGGTAAAGAGTGTGTGGGTAGCTACCTTCTGGTTAACAATAATTACGATTATAGAGGTAGTTGCTGCACTGATTTGGCTGTATGTAGTAGATCCTGAAGGAAAAATGTCAAAGTTCTTTTTAAACTCCTTTTTTATCGTTGCGAGTTTATTGAAGGCTTACTTCATTGTAGGAGAGTTTATGCACGTTAGGTATGAACGTCGCGCACTTGCATTGACCATTTTAGTTCCATTAGTATTCTTGATTTGGTTCTTAGTAGCCTTCTTATGGGAAGGAGCAGAATGGCAAAATAACCGTTTCATCTGGGATGCCTTACCTGAATTACCAGAAATTCCTGATCATGG
>JAHDCM010000411.1:0-2099 GCA_020629895.1 Bacteroidota bacterium | reverse complement strand
TGGTGATCACGGTCATGGTGGCGATAGTCATGGTAAAGGAGGGCATTAAGTAGCCAGTTTATAAGACCTTTATTTAATGAACAAATGTGCTGTAATTTGGTTATATGTATAACTATTTACAGCACATTTTTTATTCTATCAGTTCTCAATCCCTCCCCAAATCTAATGTATTATGGGTAATAAGTTTATAGCTCTGTTTATTGCTTTTTTGATGCCTGTTGGTTGCCTGATCCTCCTAGATGGTTTAGACATTTTGAATGTGCTAGGACGGAAAAATCGACCTTCTGTAAAACGATATGTAGCCCTTACTGATGAGATGGAACAAAGCAATGCAATCAAAATCAATGATACACTTTGGCATACAGTTCCCGATTTTTCTTTTGATGGACATACAGGACGTAAAGTGACACAAAATGATTTTAAGGATAAAATCTTTGTTGCCGATTTTTTCTTTTCGCACTGTCCCTCTATCTGCCCGCAGATGAGCCAGCAATTGCAGCGTCTGCAATACGAATTTCGTAAAGATACGACGATCAAAATACTCTCTCATACCGTTGATCCAGCTAGAGACTCTATCGCACGACTAGCCGAATATGCCGAATTATATGAAGCCGATTCTACCAAGTGGCTCTTTGTAACAGGTAGTAAAAAAGAATTGTACGAGCAGGCCCGAAAAGGATATTATGTGGTGATTACCGAAGGCGATGGAGGGGCAGAGGATTTTATTCATACACCCAACTTGGTGTTAGTAGATAAAGAACGGGTCATTCGCGGCTATTATGATGGTACGAAGGAAGAAGAAGTTAACGAATTAATGATGGATATTAAAACAGTGCAACTAGAGTATAGGTGGGCAGAAGGACGAAAGAAGCGGGAAGAACGATAAAGGTGTTATGATGAAACGATTTATCGCAGAGGTGCAAAATCTTGCGCCTCGCGTCAGAATGTAACATCAGACGTTTAAATGTAAACCATTCAATCGGGGAACCCACAAGGGATGCGCCCCAATAAGTCATTCTTGTAATGTACAGAAAGTTCAGTGTATCATGTCCTGAACACCAAAGAATAGATTATGTCATCACTATTATCTAAAGAACAATTTTTATCTAAACTCGTTGTTGGGGTATCAGGGCTAGTAACACTACTGGTGATCCTAACCTTCAATATTGCCCCTCCTGATATTGAAACCGATTTCAACTGGAAAATTTTACCTAAGTTTCACGCTTTCCTAAATTTTTGCGTGACGATTGCTTTGTTGGCAAGTTGGTATTTTATTAAACAACGCAATATCAAAGCACACAAAGCAGCCAATATCACGGCACTTTTATTATCAGCCACCTTCCTTATTTCCTACACGATTTATCACGCTATGACTGAATCTACGAAGTTTGGAGGAGAGGGAATAATAGCAATCATCTATTATGTGATTTTGATTAGTCATATTATTTTGGCAGCTATCATCCTACCGATCATTCTATTTACTTTTATGCGTGCCTTTTTAGGACAAAATGACAAACATCGTAAACTAGCCCGCTGGACGATGCCTTTGTGGTTGTATGTCTCTGTGACAGGGGTGGTGGTGTATTTGATGTTATCACCTTATTATTAATGGAGGAATTGAAGGGATTGATTCAGTAAATTTTATACAAATTAGATCATTATGGATAGATCGACTATATTTCGTTTTATAACACTGGTTGTATTTTGTTGTCTATTGCTCTTGGTATCAGAAGAGTTGTTCGCACAATGTCCGATGTGTAAGGGGGCAGCCGAGCAGAATTTGAAAGAGGGAGGCACGCATGCACTAGGACTTAACCGAGGTATTCTGTACCTATTTGTGACACCTTATTTATTGGTGATGACCATTGGTTTGGCTTACTGGTGGAAGGTGCGGAAGGCGAAACAAGCAGAAAGTATGGCCGAAATTAGCAATGCTTAAATTATGAACTTTTCAACTAATAACATCGCTCTTTTAATCGTCCTATTTTTAGCCGCTTGTTCTGGTAATACTGCGGAAAAGAAAGAGACGAGTCCACCACCTACTAAAATCGTACAAGAAACCCCTGTACCAAATCAGGAAATAGTCAATGAAGCATTTC
>JAHDCM010000410.1 GCA_020629895.1 Bacteroidota bacterium | reverse complement strand
CCTCGCGCAGTTTATTGAAATACGGTTTACGTTCTTCGGGTATTTTGTCTAAATAAGCTTGTACAGTAGCAGCATCAATTTTCATTGTTTATTTTTTTAGGTGAACATTATTAGTAAAGATGAAAAAATAAATTGATCAAATATTGTTAGACTATTTGCTAACAAGACAAGACAAAAAACGTAGGCTCTGGCGAGGCTTTTCAACGTAGTATTGTTAGCAAAGAGGCAGCTAGATTGGGCAATTTATTCTTTCCTCTTTACTTATACTTCTGCCAATTTAAAGATAGTTGCCGTTTGCTTACGATTTACACTTTTAGGAGTCATCCGCATCATCAAATTTCGCAGCCCCATCAAGATCGAATTTTCGAAGTGCGAAATCTTTCCAATATTCCAACTTACATTCACAATTTCATGTGCCTTTTTGAGGCGCAATTGTTGGTATTTTTGACTTCCCTCATCAAAAGAAGCATACTTCCCTAAACACTTACCCAATATATGTGCATCTTCTATGGCTTGGCAGGCTCCCTGCCCCAAATTGGGAGTCATAGCATGTGCCGCATCGCCTATTAATACTGCATTGGGAATACACCAATTTGAGAAGGGTTTGAGGTCGGTCATCTCTGCCGTATGCATGTTTTCTTTAGGCGTTTGTTTTAAAATTTCTCGAACGAGGGAATGATAATCGGCAAAGATGCCATCAAGCTGATGAAGAGCGAGCTTATGAATGGTCTGATAGCTTTTAAGCGCGTACCAATAAACAGTGTTTGGTGCAATTTGTACAAAACCAAAACGCGTGCCTTTCCCCCATGCTTCATTGAGTTCGTGGCGGTATTCGGGAGGGAGCGTAAAGTTAGTTACTCCTCGCCAACAAACTTGTTGGGCATAGCGAATTTTGGAGGGGGGAAATAATTGTTGCCGTACTTGTGAATTGATTCCATCTGCCCCGATTAGATATTGGGCAGTGGCAGTAGTTCCATCAGTAAAGGTAAGCAGGAAATTGCTCCCTTCTTCCTGTTCAGCTACCACTGTTTGCAGTTCCTTGCCTAGTACTAGTGTTCCTTCATCTAAGCGGTCTACTAGCATTTTTTGTAAGGCTCCCCGATGAATGGCGGTATTTTTTACGCGATATTTCTCTTCAAAAGGCTTTAGATCCGCTTTTGAAATGGTTTGTAATTTAGGGGTAACAATATTCATCGAAGAAATAGCATTACCACCTCTTTCTAGCAAATAGGACATGCCTAGTTCTTTGTACACTTGCATAGCATTGTTGGCTAAAATAATCCCTGCTCCTACTGCTCTGATGCTAGGTGCTTGTTCGTATATTTTAACCGAAATGCCTTGTTTTTGGAGAGCAATGGCAGTGGTAAGTCCACCGATACCTGCGCCAATGATGGTGATCATATTTGATAATTGGGTGAATGAATGCGTGAGGGATAGTAGTGGTAGCTTGGCGAAACAGAAGCGTAGTGAAGCGATGCCTAGCAGGGCTGACAGCGGAAGACACTGCTAGGCATATCGCTGAACCCGCTTATGTGAGCCAACTACAAGCGAATAGCCCGACCTGAAGTAGGGCTTGAGGGATACAGGTATGGCTGTGACCCGCCAGTCCCTCAAGCCCTACGAAAGGACACGCCCAACAAAGATAGCTCTATTAAAACACAACATAAAGGCTATGAGTTGCAAAAAAGGCTCCTATTTAAGTACTTGGACAGAAATTATTCGACATTTTTTCATGTAACAACCCACCCCCAACTCTTCCAATGGAGGGGAGTAATTTCAACGTAATACGTCGATGTACTTAATTAATGAATAAGTACCTAATGCTTCAAGGTATAAATAATAACTTCCTTTTTTCTAGCTGATTTTTTAGCTATTACTTATTTTCCTTCGTAAATAAAAGGGATCGTTATGTCAATGGTATCTATTTGGTTATGATCTTCTTTTAAGTAGAGTAAGCGTTGTAGGGTGTAATAATGGCGTCCAATAGATAAATTTTCGGGCAGTGGAAAAAAGCAGAGTAAGCCTCTTTCTTTGGCATTGGAATGCTGAAAAAAATCGCAGGTCATGGTTGTTTCATCAATGGACTGGTGATCTAGTTGAAGGGTAAATTGTTGTTGTAATACCTCTTTGACCTTTCGCATATTTTTCTGGTAAGCGGGTTTTTCTTTCTGCTTAAAGGTCTGGACATCTTCACTGGCTCGTAGATGTTGCCTACTCGTCAACTCTTTGTAGTTGTTGACGGGTTCTATATCTGAAAACTTCTTTTCGATCATATAATCGACATAAGCATGTTGTCGGACAAATATTTCTCCAACACGTCCACTCACTCTTTTAGAAGGGATACTAAAATAGGTAATTGCTTTTTTGGGTTCGTGCTTTTCTCGCTCATCGTCATAATATCTAAAATTAAATCCTTCTTCATTACTAACAATATTATAACGGTCGCCAATATCCATGCGTGCAAAATCGGGGTAATAACTTTTTGATTCGTAAAAATAATTGCTATCAAAAAAAGAGATAACCAATAAATAAGGAATCGCCAGCATAAATAAACGCTTGGTATAAGGGGTATCTAAAAAATTTAACAAAATAGGACGCCAGAGAAAAGCTAAAGTACCAATTCCTACAAACCGTGATATCCAGAAATAGATTTTAGCAAAATGGGGTTGTTTGATCTTTTTTAAAACCCCTAAAAAAATAAAATCAATGGCTGTAATGGCTCCTATCAATAATAGTGGTAGGAATATAAATTTCTCTAAAGTCTCTGGTAAATGTATCCAATTTTTTAGTAGGTATAAAACGAATGTCACCTCACTTACAAATAAAAACACGGAGATGAACATAAAAAACAATAGAAAAGTAAAGGAGAATAATACACTTGACAATTTCTCTAACTGTTCAATAAAGCCATCAAAGCTGCCTACTTTTTTTCGATAAAAGTTGGTAAAAATGGAGCTGTAATTCAGCTTTTCATAATCAATATCACCCGACACATAGCGCAAACCAATCGCTCCTATCCAAAAACTTCTGATAAATAAGTGAAAGAGTAAATTAAACTTGAAAAGAATAGCTCCTACCCCTACAATCATAATTCCCACTTCTACAAAGCGATTTTGTCTATCTAAATATCCACTATCTATCAAAAGTCGCCACTCAGTGGCTTGTTGCTCAATGCCTATTAAGCCAAAAATAGCGAAGGCAGAGATGAGCAGTTCTAACTGCCAGCTTTCTTGTTGTAGGCTGGTTAGCCATTCGGCAAAGGTATTTTTTTTAGGTGTAGGGGTAGATGGTTGTTCGTTAGTAGCCATACGATACACTTGTTTTGAATAAGAAGCTACAAAATACGCATTTTCTATTTTACCCATACCACCTGTCGCGATTCTTGCTTATCTATCTTTTTGAT
>JAHDCM010000409.1:1727-3409 GCA_020629895.1 Bacteroidota bacterium | reverse complement strand
ATGATTGAAGGAGGCTATTGTCGTAGGTAAACCTTAGTGAACTAAAAAAATAGTTGCAAAACTAATCGAATAGTTTTATTTTAGTAGATACATTAAAACAAATCTCACAATGAAGTTATTAACTCCATTAGAATTAAAAGTGATGAATATTTTATGGGGCTTAAAAAAAGCCTTCGTAAAAGAAATTCTAGAACGTTGGCCAGATGAGCGAAAGCCCGCCTATAATACCATTTCTACAACTATTCGCATCCTTCAGGAAAAAGAATATGTGAGTTATCAGGCATTTGGACGAACCCATCAGTACTATCCACTCGTATCTAAGTTTGAGTACCAAAAGCGACTTGTCACAAATGTTTTACAAGATGCGTTTTCTGGTTCGGTTTCCTCTTTGTTTTCGGCATTAGTAGACGAAAAGCATGTTTCGGAAGACGATTTGGATGACATCCAAAGTATTATTAATGAAAATAAGAGTGAACAAGACAAGGATAATAAGGGTTAAAAAAGCATTGTTCACTGTCATTGTATAACACAACTATCGAGTGTAACTGTGGTCACATACATTATCATCACTTACTTAATATCTATGGTAGGTATTCTAATATACCTATTATTGGCGCGCAACAAAGTGAGCGTTGCGATTAGAAAAGGGATTTTATTGAGTATTGTTGTTTGTAGCTTCGCACTTCCATACCTTATCGAAAATCTTTATACAACAACAGGTACTTATGAACCTTGCTTGCAAGAACACCAAATTTCAGAAGCCGTTTATCTGAGTTATTGTCCAAGCAATGGCGATGAGGTAAAAATGTGCTACGATATTGTAAAAGAAAGTGCGTTTTGTTCTTGTGATGTGGAGGAAGTTGCCGAAAACTTGCTTGTATTTAAGGGCAATATTATTTACGATTTTCTAGTATTTATTGAGCCGTATGTTTTTCAAATAGCGGCGATGTGTATTTTTCTTACCATTGTATTACTAGTACTACGCCTTTTTTACCTAGCCTATATCATTAAAAGTAGCCGACACGAATCGTATCTGTTTAGGGGAAAACAATATACTGTATTGCATCCCAAACGACCAATTGGAGTGAGTTCTTTTCGTTTGCGTAAGTCGTATATTATTTGGCAAGAAGAGATGAATTATTTGACGCCTTCCGAACAAGAAGCCATCTTGTGGCACGAAATCTCACATATTCAGCAGCGAGATACTTGGTTGAAAATAGCCCTCAATTTAACTCAAGTTGTTTGGATTCTTAATCCAGTATTTTATTATATCAATAGAGAAATAGATCGCTTGAATGAATTTTTAGCAGATGAATTTGCAGTAAATAAGGCGGGAGTAGACGTACGGGACTATGCTTCTTTGTTGGTGAAAATGAAGCGGTATCAGCATCTTTCGGTTAGCCAGGCTTTTAATGCAAAGGGAGAGTTGAAACGACGAATTGTATATCTACTCAAAGAGCATAATACGCCTAGTACGCCTCCGCGTCGCGTTTTGGCTATCTGTTTACCTTTTCTGATGGTCGTGAGTCTTTCTACGATGACATTTTATTCCATGCCTGCTATTACAGAACAGCTTGATACGATCAAATTACACCAAACACTGACTACTGCTATTGCTGATCATAATGGGCAGAAGGTTTTTTGTAAAAATTGTTTTGTTGCGAAATATGGGCAGCGGTAAG
>JAHDCM010000409.1:0-1627 GCA_020629895.1 Bacteroidota bacterium | reverse complement strand
CATTACTTATTTAATTTTGCCCATTCCTTCTTAAATCGCTTTTCCAAATGAACTTGGTACAATTCTAAATTTGCTTTAGTAGGGTATGTTTGTACGAGTTCTAATAAATCCTCAAACCGTTTTTCTTCAATATAAATAGCTGCTACATTTTGCACAGGAAATGTTTCTTGTGACCCGATAAGCTGTTGGATAAGATGATTAGATTTTTGTTGCCAATTGACTCTAGGAGGCGAGTATTTTTTGAGAAGTTGGTAATAAGCAAGCTCCCCTGTATCCAGAAATAGCGAAACACTCCAGGTAATAATTTCAGTAATGTCATTCATCGCCTGAGCAGCTTTTAGCATCCACACTTGGCAGTCGTGTAGTAGGTCTTCATACCCGCCCTTTTCAGCTTCTTCAATGCCTGCCAAAGCAAGCTCCATCACTTTTTCATACTGCTTTTTTTGATAAGCTTTTTCGACAGGTTTATTTTTAAATTGGTACTTAATTTTGATAATAGGAGGCGGTGTTTCCTGTTTTTCTTGTTCTTTTAGATGTTGCTTTTCTTTTTTATTTAATGATCTAATAAAAGAGGAATATTCGTCTTTATCTTCTTGTTTTAAATACGCTCTTAGTAATAAAATCTCTTCATAAGTAGTGGCAGTCGCCACACCAAGACGTACAAAGTGATGTTTGAAATCCCAATCTTTAGCAAGTGATGAATCTATCTGTTTAAAGGCGTATTGAAAAAGTGCTTGTCGCCTTTCTGTACTAATTGCTAAATCATTAACACTAAGTAATAATTCAAAAGCGTCGTCTAATAACATCTCAATTTCCCAATCGGCATTTTGTCCTTGTTCGTGTTCATAAAATCCGAAGGCATGGGGTAAGATAGCTTGTGTCAAGCCGATTGCCTCATCAGCCGTTTCTACTTTTAAGTTGCTGGCTTTCCCATCCAAAAGTGTTCGAAGTTGGCTAATTACATCAATAAGGTCATAAGCATTACCAAAGACATCTTGCACCATTTCGGGGTAGTTGATCGTTTTGCTTTCTAGTAAGTGGGCAAAGTCACTCAAAAACTGCTGTTCAAGGTTGGATTGGACGCGAAATTTTAGAAGAAGCCATTTCACTAAGTCGTCATTCGTTAATTGCGCCATAATTTGTTGAGCAGGGGGCAAGGAGGACACATTTTGCTTTTTAGCAGGTGGAGTAGGGGGAATGGAGATCGTTTTTTGAGGAGTTTGTTTTTTCTTTTTGGGACTCGCTTTTTTGTTACTGTTGATACTCGTTTCGCCTAGTACTTTCTCGTAAACAAGGTCTTTATATTCTTCGCGAATGCGGAAAAAAACAGCTACTTGGTGTTTACAAATAGGGCCGTAAGAGTAGGGACAATCACAAGAACAACGTATAATTTTGCCTTTTTCTATATATACACCTACCTCATATTCGTCGGTGCCTTCTACAATTGCATCATACCAATCTCCTTCTGCTGATATTGTTAATTCAAGAATAGCACCCAAACGGTAGTAATTATAGCCGCGATCTAGAATTTTCTTACTAACGTAATCTTCGAAGTTGGAGAGAGGAAAGCCCATATTGAGAGATTAAAGGGGGAAATAGATTTATTGAAAATTATAGGTAATTCAGC
>JAHDCM010000408.1 GCA_020629895.1 Bacteroidota bacterium | reverse complement strand
TAGGCGTTCTTTTGCCAATTTGAGGCGGTTGGCATTACGCGTTTTCATGGTCTTTATTTTCTATGCTATCTAAAATGGCCCCCGCAGCAAGCTCAAACATCGGTTTTTCAATCAATTTTTTTCGAAACAGCAAGGCACCAATACAAAGGAGGAGGCAAATAATGGCTAACATACCAAAACCGATTGCCCAAGAAGTATAATAAGAAAGAATCACTGCGAAAGAAACAATGACAAATATGAAAGCAAATAAGAAAATTAACACAACGACCAATACCGAAACAATAAAGGAAGTCGCAGCAGCAATTTTTTCAGAACTGTTGATACGTTGATACTCTAATTGTAGCTCCACATATTTCATTAAGTCGCGCGCCAATCGCTCTACGGCATTTTGGCTTTTACTATGCTTACCTGATTCTTCTGCTTTCATAGGGGGAAAGAAACAATAAAAAAGGATAGTACCACTTGTACTATCCCTTTATTAATATGTATAGAATTTAGTTGAAAGAGTGAAAAGAGTTATCTCTACCATTCACTTTCTTCGCTGCATCTTCTACCAACTCTTCCGCAGATACCTTCCAGTCGTCCAAACGATCCCAACCCTGCTCAGTACGCGCTTCTAATTCTAATTGTAGTTGTTTAGCTCGTTTCTTTAACTTCTTACGAGTTTTTTTTCCGCTTTGTGGAGCATATAATGTTGCTAATAAAGCACCTGTTAAAGCTCCAACAATTAACCAAAGTAATGATCTCATGGTAATATTAATTTTTAGTACTAAAAAATGATTTTATTCAAAGGTAAGGGAATACTTTAATATAACAAATAAATACGCACTATCAAAGCGTTCTATTTTTATCCCTTTATGATAACAGACATCGTGCATAGAAAGTTTGTTTTATGATAACATCCTATTTCCATGCCAGACTCGTTTAGTCGTTCATTTAAACGTTTTACAATCCATAGGGTCACACATAAGGTTTGCTTGTTCAAACCATCTCCTCCTGCTACCTCTTCATTTGCACCTTCTGTTTTATTTTTTTAGAACACTTACCACTTTATTATGCAAACGATTCTTTCTTTTGGCAAGTTAATAGGCTTGTGCATAGCTCTTCTATTTGTTACCAGCCAAAACCTAAACGCCCAAACGACACTTAGTATTGGGCCTGAAATAGGACTTCCACTTTTTAAATATCAGCAAAATGTACAATTAGTAGCAAGTATCGCTACTATTCCTGTCAACTACGAAGAAGGCACCAATACAGGCTTTGGTGCTAGTGCAAGATTACAACATCAATTAAATGACCGAATAAGCCTATTTGCAAAAGCAGCATACATGCGCTTTACCAATGAAAACTTTACTAACTTAGGAAATGTCGGAACAGTAGTTGGCGAATTAAGCAACATTGAAGCAACAATGACAGCCATTCCTATACAAGGAGGACTAAAAGTATATATGGTAGATGGCTTATACGGATCAGCAGAAGCAGGAATGCACTTGATCACTAGCAAATTAGACGCAACCATTTTAGTCAACCTATCTAAAAAAGAAGAACTCAACGCCTTTAGCTTTGCTCCTGGCATCGGATATGAAATTGATTTGGGCAACTTTTGGTTAGATGTAGGGGCAAAATACCAATATACCAAAGACTTTAGTTATATGAATTTTAGTTGCGGATTGGTGTTCCCAATTGGAAATAGATAAGGCACGCAATAAAGACTCCTTTAAACGAATATGGTAAGCATCTTTCATCAATGAAAGATGCTTTTTTCGTACTTGCGAAGTCTACTTCAAATTTACAGGCTTCAAATCACCATTAGGAGTAATAATCCAATATTCTTTTTCTTGTTTAACCTCTTCTTTGGGAGGCTTAATCAAATACTTCACACGAAGATTATACGCATACTGCACCACAGGCTTTGCAATCACTGGATTAATGACCTTATCATAACCAGCAGCCGTCACAGGATCATAATAATAAACCGTTGTTTTCTTTGCCTCCTTCACACCCGTCTTTCGCTTAATTGCCTCTACTGAGGAAGAACTAAATGCCTGATAATCGGCATATCGTTCACCCGGCAAGGCAATACCTCCCTTCTCTGCCACAATATGATACTCTTCAGAAAGTGCCAGCCCCAAACCCTCAAAAGCCTTCGCCTTTTTATTAATCAACCGAATCGCCTCATTACGCAAACTATCCTGCACCGCTTCCACATCCTCTACATAATAGTTGACCAAAACCAATTCATAAATTTCATGTTTAGCTCCAATCGTAATGATTTTATCCATTACCTCACTTTTGTCAAACAAAACATGAATGTTTTTTTGCAACTCAAACCCTTTGGGTACCTCATTATAATTCTTACTAAATAACTTTTTCTCCATCTCGCGCTCAAATACAGGAAGCAAAGAAAGCATATCAATAGAAACATTTTCAACAGGGATCCCCAAATCAGCTAAGTCAGCCGTAAATCCATTGATCCGTTTATGCATCAACTCATCTGCTTGTTGAGCCGTTTCACCCAACTGAATAAGGTTGAAAATAGCCACATACTTATCTGCCTCTACATTCATAAGTATCTTAGCATCCAAATACACCGTATGATCGTTTGAAATATAAGCCTGTGGTACATTAAAACGGTTACTGGTTGTTGATTGAGCTTGTTGATAGCCAGAAGGAGCATCTATTAATTGATCAATGCTAATTTCATTATTATAAGAACGCATTTGTTGAACATTCCCTTTTACTTGTGCAAAGCTCATCTGTACACTAGCCATTAAGAGCAAAAAAGAAAGAATCATTTGTTTGTTGTACATAAAATGTGGTTTTGATGTTAATATAATTGTTACTTGGAATTATCTGTTGTGCAGTAAAACGAATATATGCCCCGTCAACATTATAAAAACCTGAAAAATTTCAATCTTCTGGTTTTTTCTTCCTTTTATTGTATATGCTCCCTCCATCCCTCTATCCTTCATTATCCTCTGGGCGCATCCCGTTGGGTCGGGCTATCCGTTTGTAGTTGACTTACAGCTACTTGTATAGCATAGTCCTAGCAGTGTCTTCCTTCGTCAGCCCTGCTAGTCCTTGCTACACCAAAGTAGCCGTTTCGCCAAGCTACCACTACTATCCCTTGCGCATGATGCACGAAAGAACATTTTTTTACCAATTTCTGCCTTATTATTTGCATCTTCCAAAAAGAGATTCTATCTTTGCACTCGCTTTGGAGATATAATGTTCTTTTAATTTGAAGCAAAAATATTTTTTAGCAAAAAACGTTATTGATTTTTTGTTTTAAAGAAAAAAGCTTTTATCTTTGCAGTCCGATCTGATCGTAACAATGCGATTTTGGAACGGTTTAAATATGTTCTTTGATTATAATTAGTGCGAGTTTTCTGAATTAAAGAAGAACAACTCGAGAGTTTTCAGGATTCAAAATTTTTCAACAATGGAGAGTTTGATCCTGGCTCAGGATGAACGCTAGCGGGAGGCTT
>JAHDCM010000407.1 GCA_020629895.1 Bacteroidota bacterium | reverse complement strand
TGTCAGGTGTCAGGTGTCAGGTGTCAGGTGTCAGGTAAAAAAGTTTGATTTTTTCAAAATAGCTTCCAAGCCTTATGCTATATTTATGTTCCTACTATTAGTAAGTAAAAACGCCTAATTTTACCTCCTGAGTCCTGCATCCTGAATTCTATTAAAAGCCTCTCTAAGTCTTTCTTCAGTAGCACACAAGGAGATACGAACATATTTTTCTCCTGCGGAACCGAAGATAAAACCGGGGGTAATAAAGACCTCTGTTTGGTCGAGTATTTTATCTGTCCAAGCTTCTACTGAACTGATTGATTGGGGGACTTTTGCCCAAACGAATAAGCCAACTTGTTGAGGATCGAAAGAGCATCCTAATGTTTCTAAAATTTGGATGGCAATGGCTTTTCGTTTCGCATAAATATCGTTTTGGTCGGCTTGCCATTCGTTGGTGTTTTGGAGTGAGGCGATAGCGGCCTTTTGTATTCCCAAAAACATACCTGAATCCATATTACTTTTAACCTTGAGTACTTGTTGTAAATAATTAGTTTGTCCTGCCAACATTCCGACTCGCCAACCCGCCATATTGTGGGATTTACTGAGGGAGTTGAGTTCTAGGGCCACTTCTTTGGCACCTGCTATTTGTAAAATACTACTTGGCTTTTTATTGAGGACTAAGCTATATGGGTTGTCATTGACTAGTAGTAGTTGATGCTTTTTGGCAAAGGCAATCAATGATTTGAAGCTCTCGTAATTGGCATCTGCTCCTGTGGGCATGTGGGGATAATTGACCCACATTATTTTTACCTTTTCTAGCCCTCCATTAGCTTCGATTGCTTGCAAATTGGGTTGCCATTGATTGGTGGCACTTAGTGTGTAGTAACGAATTTTGGCTCCCACAAGGCGACTTACAGAGGAGTAAGTGAGGTAACCAGGATTAGGAACGAGTACCTCATCTCCTGCATTTAAGAAGGCCATCGAAATATGCATGATACCTTCTTTAGAACCCATGAGTGGTAGTAGTTCACCATTTGGATTTAGTGTTACCTGATAGGTTCGTTGGTACCAATCGGACATGGCTTGTCGTAGTGCAGGAATACCTGTATAGCTTTGATAGCCGTGTGCTTTATCGTCTTTAATGGCATTGATAGCTGCAAGTCGAGCTGCATCAGAAGGCGATAAATCGGGACTCCCAATCCCTAGATTGATAATATCTTTCCCACTGGCTACAAGTTCGCGTATTTGCCTTAATTTGATGGAGAAATAGTACTCCTTGACCGTCTCTAGCCGTTTGGCTGCTTCTATAATCATCATATCGTGCGGTGTTTTATTCCTACTTTGTATTCTCCTAGTATTTTTAACTCGGTGATATAGGGTAGTATTTCTTGCAATGCTTGTTGATAGGCGGCATAATCATCCATTTCTACATCAATATGGAAAAAGTATTCCCATACTTTACCGACGACTGGTAATGATTGTATTTTACTTAGGTTGATTTGATGTTCCGAAAAAATGGATAGGATTTTGGCAAGGGAACCGACTTCGTGAGCTGCATGAAAACAAAGGGATGCTTTGTTGGGTTTACGTACCTCTTTTGCTACGTCTTTGTGTTGTAGTACTAAGAAGCGGGTAAAGTTGCGTTTATTAGTTTCGATGCCCGATGCGAGAATATTGAGGTGGTAGTGATCGGCTGCCAAGCTACTGGCTATTGCTCCTACTCCTTTTGATTGTTGATCGCTAATTACTTTGGCACTTAAGGCAGTATCTTCGGCCTCAATGAGTTTGATGTGCGGGTATTGCTCAAAGTATTTATGGCATTGTAAGATGGCCATCGGATGTGATCGCACCTCTTTTATCTCTTCGATGGCTTGGCCATTGGTGACTAGCAGGTGGTGTTGAATACGCAGGTATGCTTCTCCAATGACGGTTAAATCGGAATTGCGAAGCATGGCATAATTTGGCAGTATGGTGCCTGCTACGGTATTCTCAATGGCCATGACTCCGTAGAAGTCTGCTTTGTTTTCGAAACGTTGGAAGAACTGTGGAAAGCTCATGCATTCTACCATGTCTAGTTCTTCTCGCTCTCCAAAAAATTTGAAGGCGGCAATTTCGTGAAAACATCCTTTTATTCCTTGTATGGCGACTTGCATAGTGAAAATGAGTGATTGAGTGAATGAGTGAGGAATTAGCCTTTGTCTTTGTTGTGTTTATAAAGTTTGCGGATGATACTAATTTGCCCGCGGTGATGTACTTCATCTTCTGCATAATGGTACAAACTCCAAGCAATGTTATAATTATAATCCCCTTCTTTATAGTAGTGCTTTTTAATGAGGTCCTCTTCTTTCAAGTTCATTAAAGCATCGACCATTAATTTCCTAGCCTCCTCTAAACTTTTTATATAATAATCAATGGGTTGATCAGTAATTAATTCAGGAATGTATTTGCCCATCGTCATTCCTGGTCCAAATTTCTTGTCTTCTGCTGCTGTCAATGCACGTCTTTCCAGATGTGCAATTCGAAAACAGTGTTCGATGGATATAATATGTGCTAATAGACAACTAATACTATTCCATCCTTCTGCATATTGCCAGTGGAGTTCTTCTAACTCTAGGTTATAGATACGTTGTAAGGTGGTTGTTCTGGCATCGGCTATAATTCCTAAGAGGTAATCAATAGCGTGTCCATTTGCTTCTCCAAAAGGGATGTATAATTTTCGTTGTAGCATGTTTATGTAATTCTTAATTGGGTGCTGGTTATTCAAAAAAAATAGCCTCGACTGATCAAAGTCGAGGCTACTCTTTTACTGGCATATTTTTATTACCTAGCTGACTTTGATTGGACAAGTGCTACCAAAATAAAAATAACCAAAAAAGTAAAATGAATTGAATAACATTGTTTGTGTATTATTTTGTTTGATGGGTCTAATATAGAACCATTCTCGTAGTTTCGCAAATATTTTTTGATTTTTTGCTAAAAAAAAGAGATTCTCATTGCATAAATGGCAAGTACAATGCGTGTATTTTAGCATTTTACTAATGGGCGTTAGTTTGTGCGAGGTGCGAGGAAATTTTTGAGTTAAGGTTGATTTTTGTTGTTTTGCAATTTTTTTCTCAAAAATTTGTAAAAATCTTTGTAGATATTCGCCTGCCTTCTGCGTTATACCTTTGTAAAAGCGATACATTTTATAATAAACGATGCATAATGAAAAAGTTCGAGCCTGCATTTTTTATGGAACCATAAAAGAAATGAAAGTACATCTAAGAGCTTTCATAAAAGAATCAAAGAGAAGAGGAAGTGCATATAAGTGTTGTCTTCGACAATAGCCTCATTCAATCATTCAGTCAACCACTCATTCACTCATTGTCTACTGCGTAAGGGATAGTAGTGGTAGCTTGGCGAAGTACACTGCTAGTGAGGCTTTTGCTGGCAGGGCTGACGAAGGAAGACACTGCCAGTAAAGATAGCCGAACAGCTTGTGTACGAGACAACTACAAACGGATAGCCCGCCCCGTAACAG
>JAHDCM010000406.1 GCA_020629895.1 Bacteroidota bacterium | reverse complement strand
CGTGTGAAGGATTGACCATAAACGTGTGAAGGATTGACGATGAACATTCAAACGTCAATCGTTTAATCGTAGATCGTTCAAACGTTTTTCGCGTGAGGGATAGTAGTGGTAGCTTGATGAAATAGGTGCTTTGTGAAGCAAGGACTAGCGGGGCTGACAGCGGAAGACACCGCTAGGACTATGCTGAACTAGTAACTATGAGGCAACTACAAACGGATAGCCCGGCGTGTATAAAAAAGCGCAGTATTTTGCCACTAGCATCTTTGCTAGTGGCAAAATATTGCGCTTTTTTTATGCACGACACGCCCTAAATAATTGATAATAGGGTGTCCATTAATCTACCTACTGTTAAAATTGTTGGCTAAATAACCAAAATTGCCAACTACCTAAGAGGATGGCAATGATAAAATAGAGGCATAGATTAAATGCCATAGTTGGGGTGCATGGTTAGCTTCACTTGGAAAATGATACGGAGATAAGGAGTTTGCTTCATTTGAAAGGATCGTTTTTGCTTAAAACTCTATCCATAAGGGGCTTCTCTAAGATATAAAAAAGTCACAACTTATGTCTTATTCAACCACTCCAAATCCGACTTTCGGTACACATTATCACCCCGCATAGATCGTTTTATTTTCCACAATTTGATACCTGTCGCTCGATCTGCATTCGGATTATCGGCCATAAAATCACGCAAATAACGATTATACTCAAACTGAGGAGCTATCTCTTTGGGTTGTTTATTTGCCTTCTTTTCCTCCTCCAACCTTTTCCACGCATCAATAGCCGCTTGAAGCGTCTCCCCCACATTCGCCTTCATCCAATTCATAAACTTCACATTAAACTTAAACCCCTTCCCAATTTGCTGTTCAAAAAAAGCACGCACATTTTCACTATTTTTATAATTATCCGTAATCACTGTTTCAAGTGTCAACGCCTCTTTATTCCAATCAAATTTAGAACTTGTCTTTGCTTTTACAGCAAGCTTCGGACTTTTCTTCTCACCTGTTTGTAAATAATGCGCAATTCGTTGAGCGATTTCTATTTTGCCTCCAGAAGTTCGTAATCCTTCTGCTCTACAAAATGCCATTAACTCCTCTTTAAGCCAATAAAAATCTTGGAAATCTTTTAGGCTTATATCCTTTGTTAAATTAGGTCGTTGTTCCATAGCTATTTTTTATTTCCCCAATAACAAATTCTTCATCATTACTGACAGATTATGCCCAATCACTGAATAAGCACTTAAATTGGTCTTCGGTTTTTTCCCTTTACCCAATCGATGAATCTGGATTTCATGCCACTTGACATCCACTGCCCCACTGGCATCCAATCTTTTAAGCCCCATTTGAGGAATAGGAATGTCAAGATATGTAAGTTCCCCTGCAAAAATACGATTCGGCAAATCGGGATATAAGGTAAAAGGACGGGCAATTCCAACGACATCCAAGGCCCCTTCTGATAAGGCTCTTTCCATCGTAGCTACTGTTCGGAAACCACCCGTTAACATCAGTGGAGTACTCAATAAATTACGTACTTTTTGAACATAATCCAGAAAATAGGCCTCTCTTTCCTGCGTACTTTTTTTCAGGCCTGCTCCAGTCATAGCAGGTTGTTCATAAGTGCCACCGCTCACTTCAATCAAATCCATCCCCTCTGCACCTAACAGCTTCACCACTTCCATAGATTCTTCTTCTGTAAAGCCCCCTCGCTGAAAATCGGCAGAGTTAATTTTAATCCCTACGGGAAAAGCATTCCCTACTTTTTTACGAATGTTTCTATACACTTCTAAAACAAATCGCGCCCGATTTTCTAGGCTTCCTCCCCATTTATCCTTTCGTTGGTTCACTAAAGGGGATAAGAACTGACTAACCAAATAACCATGCGCGCCATGTATCTGCACACCCGTAAAGCCCGCTTCTTTTAAAATCAAAGCTGTATTCCCAAAACGTTCAATAATATCGAAAATCTCTATTTCTGTTAATGCTCTAGGTTGCTTGAATAAGGATGACATGATTTGTACATTGGTTCTAACAGCAGAAGGGGCGACAACCTCCTTGTTAATAGCTCCAATAGCTTGGCGACCAGGATGGTTGATTTGTGGCCAAAGATGCACACCTGTATCTTTAACCACACTTGCCCATTGTTGCAATAATGCAAAATGAGTTTTATCTTCAACAACCACATTTCCTGGTTCTCCAATCGCCTTTCGATCTATCATGATGTTTCCAGTTAGCAATAAGCCCGAACCACCATCCGTCCAGCGTTTATAAACATGAATAAGCGTGTTTGTAGGAGCATGATGTCCTGGTGCCATATTCTCACTCATTGCAGACTTGGCAATTCGATTTTGCAGTTTCACTCCACAAGGCAGGGTCAGTTCTTGTTGTAAATACATATAAATAAAATTTAGTGTCGTATAATCAATCCTTCAATCCTGGCTCCAAACCCAATTTCGCCCCTTCTTGCAGCATAAAAGCAAAAGCCGCATCAAACTCATTCGGAATATCCCCATCAAGAATCGCTTCACGAATAGCCGTTTTAATAAGACCCACCTCTTTACCAGGTTTAATCTCAAACGTCTCCATAATGATATGTCCCGAAACAGGAGGCTGCCAATTGCGCAGACGGTCTTTTTCCTCGACTTCGGCAAGTTTAATGAGTACTTTATCATAATTTTCGAGGTAGCGTTGCACTTTCGCCTCATTTTTAGAGGTAATATCCGCCCGACAGAGTTTCATCAACGAATCAATGTCATCGCCCGCATCAAAGAGCAAACGTCGCAAAGCCGAGTCGGTTACTTCTCCTTTGGTAAGCGGAATCGGACGAAGGTGAAGTTCAACCAACTTCTGCACAAACTTCATATTTTCATTCAAAGGAAGTTTGAGCCGTTTGAAAATTTTAGGAACCATACGCGCACCTACCACCTCATGTCCATGAAATGTCCAGCCATGATCGGGATGAAACCGCTTGGTAGGTGGCTTGGCAATATCATGCATAATGGCTGCCCAACGTAACCATAAATCATCACTCACCTCCGCCACATTATCCAGCACTTCGATGGTGTGATAGAAATTATCTTTATGTCCAATTCCATTGCGCACTTCTACTCCTTTCAAGCGTACCATTTCGATAAAAAACTTGTCGAGTAGCCCTGTATAATAAAGTAGCTTAAAACCGATGGAAGGACGTGGGGCAAGAATGATTTTATTCAACTCATCACGTATGCGTTCATAAGAAATGATTTTTAAACGGTCTTTATTACGTCGAATGGCTTCGTAGGTATCTTTGTTGATCGTAAAGTCTAGCTGGGTAGCAAAGCGTATAGCACGCATCATACGTAGCGGATCATCGGAAAAAGTAATGTCAGGATCAAGCGGTGTGCGGATAATACCCGCCTCTAAATCTGCCATTCCATCAAAAGGGTCTACCAATGTGCCAAAATCCTCCTCATTGAGGCTAATTGCCATCGCATTGATGGTAAAGTCACGACGATTTTGGTCATCTTCTAGGCT
>JAHDCM010000405.1 GCA_020629895.1 Bacteroidota bacterium | reverse complement strand
ACTTTCAGGTTTACAATCTGCTTCTGTGGTGCAACATGCTGTTTGTGCAGTACAGTTCTTCTTGATCCGAAAGCCCAAGTGTTTCCGATAACTCAACGTTTATTTCTTTTCGTTTTCTAAAATAATCCATCGTTGTATTACGGACGATTCCATACAAATACTGTCGTACATTTTTTGCTTGACTGACTTTCTCCTTGTGTTGAATCACTTTGATAAATGCTTCTTGCAAAATATCATTCGCATCATTTTCATTTCCTACTTTTTTGATAATAAAGGCTTTCAATTCTTTGTGAAATGCCTGCCATATCGTTCCTATTTCTTGGTTTATATTCAAAATTTGATTTTCTACTTTTAGTAGGACGTAATTTTTATGAAAAAGACGCAAACTTAAAACTTCAAATGGATACGTAACTCTCCATACCTTCCCAACATTGGTCTCGTTGCTACCAACTCATAATCTACATTCCACAAATTATACACTTTTACTTGTATATCTCCTCTTAGCTTTCCCCATTCCCACTTCTTTCCTAGCAATAGGTCACCTAACTGATAAGGCACTAATACACCCGCCTCGTAATTATCGGCTGTCGAATACCGTTTACCTGTGTAATTGTGAAAATAATGCAAATAATAGCGGTTAAACTGCAATAAACCATCCACTTTCCACTGGTGTATAGGCACATAAATCAACTGTTTACCTACCGATTGATCTCCCAACAAGCGAGAAGCTTGATTGATAGTACGTGTAAAAGTGTATTGTTGGTTCAGGCGGAAAGACCAAGTAGCAGAAATATTCCACATCCAATTAGTTGCAAGTTCCACCCCACTGGCATGCACCTCTAGTATATTTTGAGGCCGCCAAATCCCTGTATTATCGGGTTGCCAACTAATCCAATCGTGAATGGGCATATAATAACTAGTCACATTAACTTGTAAATGATGTCCCAATTTTTCTAGGGCAGGAAATAGCCAATAGTTTAGGCTCACTTCATACTGCCACCCTTTTTCGGGAAGTAATTTTTCTTGTAAATCGGGTAGCCAAAATTGATCATTGAGACTAGGTACGCGGTAATTTCTTGCAAGTGAGGCCTGTAACTCTAATGGCAATTGGTCGTGAAACTTCCAACGAAGACCGAGGTAAGGGAGAAAAGGACTCATTTCTTTATTAATTACCTCCTGACGTAACAACATACTCATTTTAAACCCTTCTAATAATTGCACATCGGCCCGCAGACTCATTCCTCCGATGGCTTGCTGCCGCCACTGTTGATAGGCACGTACATTCGCCCAGCTATTTTGCCATTTGGTAGTTGCTATTAGTGATAGCCTGTTTTGAAAATAATTGTTTTGCCATCCTGTCTTTACATACACATTGTGCATTCGACTTGTATCATCAATGTAGATATGCGGATTGATATAACGTAAATACTCCCACGTATAAGCAGCTTGAGCCGACCACTGTCCTCCTTTATCTCCTGCCTTTTTCCACTTTATACTACTCCTCCAACTTTTATCGTGTTGCTCTTCTCCCTGATCGCTTTGAAAAAAACTAGGTAGTAGTGGTCGATAGGCTTGGTTATACCAATAGTTGATTACAAAATCACCCATCACTTTGCTTTGCAAATCAAACTCATTTATTAAGTAAAATTGATGAAGAAAGGGGTATTGGCGATTGAGAGCTAGTTGTTGGAGGAGAGGATATTTTTGAAAACCAGTTTTGAGTGAGGCACTTCGCACATTCTTCAAGCCCTCCCTTACTCGTCCCAAGAGAGGAGTTTTTGCGTGTACCTTGCTTCCTTGCACATCGCATGTCGCATGTCGCACAATACCTCCTTGCACATTAACCCCATAATGTACTTGATAATTACCCAGTGTATTGACAGAAGTTTGTAAATAGTGACACCACTTTTCATTACAAACCTTATTGTTTTTCAACAGCACATTTCCTCCAAGTCCACCACTAGCAGTGGCAAGTGAGGCGGCTCCATATTGCACTTGCCAAGTGTCAGCTACGGCTGTTGGGATAAGCGAGAAATCGGTTAAGCCTGACATGGTAGAATTGATAGGAATTCCTTCCCAAAAAACTTGGGTATGATTAGCGGCTGTTCCTCGTAGGGAAATAGTAGAGGAATTGGTGGCTCCATAGCTTTTGATATAGGCAGGTGTATTGGCTTGTAGCCATGTATCAATGGCATTGGTTTGAAAGAAACGTTGGGTGAGCGAGTCGGGACTTTGGAATTTACTGCCTGTTATAACTTCCTCATTGATGGTGGTACTGTGTAGAGTAAAGGGTTCTAAATGAAGGGTATCGGTTAGATGCTGTGCTTGTGTTTGCCTATTGCTTCCTAGTAACAGCAAGGCAATGAGGAGACTTCGTTTAATCCAATATGGTAAAAATGATGGGGGCATATTCCGTACTTGCTGTTGGTGCCAAGAAGTAAACACCTGACCGTAAATTGGTGGTGTGGATGTAGTTTACTTGTCCTTTAAAAATGACTTGTTCACTTATTAATTGTCCATTGGTAGTGAAGATGTTCCAATGCGTGTTTATTGCTTGTTCATCATTAATTTGGAGTTTCATTTTTTCTCCTACTTGAACGATATTGGGTAATAGAACAATTGGTGGTGCAGATAGTTCGGTGGGCATTGTGGAAGTGATGGTTTGGGAGGTAGTAGCGCGTGCGTAGCCATCGCCTTCTCCTCCTGTGTATTGAGCAAAGACAGGAACATTGAGCAAAAGGGAGCAACAAAAAAGTAGGCGAATCAGTTTTTTTTGTTTTTGGGCGATTATGATGCAGGACATGGTTGGGGGAATTCTGCTGTGAAGTAATTTGAAATATTTTTGCATTAGACTTGTTCTGCTGTTACCTTAGATAACCTTCACTTAGTAAAGAGGAAAGAATAAATTGCCCAATCTAGCTGCCTCTTTGCTAACAATACTACGTTGAAAAGCCTCGCATCTGTTGGCTTGCTATAGGAAGTATGTCTACGTTTCACGCCTTGAATAAGACTAAAATCTCTAGCTATTAAATTGCGGAACTTATTTTTTAACCGTTACTTATGCAGTAAAAAAGTCCGTTTCACTGCTGCTTCTAATTATATAACAATTGTCAATTCCATAAAGTTTATCAAAATAAAACAAATATTATTTTTTAGCAATTAAATTTATTTTTGCTTTTTTTTCCTAAAAAAGTACATAGGTTTGGAGCCTCATCAATAACTTAAACAAATGCAACAAACCAAATTCAATTATCCCTATGACTCAGGGCATGGCAATGGAAATATGGAATCACAAATAATCAAAGGCTTTGCGAATATGTTCTCTTTTGCTTTTTGGCAATTGGACCATCCTATTATCTAATAAGCCATTTAAGTATCTATTCATCCAGATGCTGGTGACAACTCCGTTGGACGTTTAATCGTAAATCGTTCCATCGTCTACCGCGTTATACCTTTGTAAAAGCGATGAATGTCAGAAAAAAAGCATGTATAATGAAAGAGAAACAGCCAGAGGCTGTCATTTGTCGGGTAAACCACCAGCGATGACGCTGGCGGC
>JAHDCM010000404.1 GCA_020629895.1 Bacteroidota bacterium | reverse complement strand
TTATTGTAGTAGCATTTTATTAGTTATTAGCTAATTTTGAATTTATTCAAAATGTGGAAGGACTATATCTTGTATCTTCCTTTTCTAATCTTATTGTGTGATGGCGTTTTTTTAATTACTCACTAAAAATTGAAAAACCCATACCTATGAAAAAGTGTCTTTTTCTACTGACCCTTTCTCTAGGAGTGTTGTACAGTTCATATAGCTGGGCAACAACCTGTGGAGACTGTGGAAAACTAATTATTGCTGCTGGTATTGAAGCAACAAACGGAGCATTGCCCGACGCAGAAGGCTTTAAAGTCTGCGCTAATGATGACATCTCTGATTTAAGTGTCTATACTTTCCTTTCTTCCTCAAGTAGCATTAATGCGGGAAATATTATTGCACCCGCCGATGATGGCGTGAATTTTACCTTCCCTAGTGTTTCGCTAAAAGCAGGAGAATGTCTATGGATTGCCGAAGATGGTGATGGATGGACGAATTACTTTGGCACTGCCCCTGATTATGTAAGCCAAGAAGGGAAAAGTAATGGAACTTACCCAGCCTGGTTGACTTGCTTAGGGCAGATTGAAGATGTGTATGGAGGAGAAAGTGTCGGCTCCACAAGCCATCCCGCCAATTACAACAACTCCTGGTTTCATTCCAGCAATGGACGTTGCCCCAACTATGGCAGCTTTGATGTGGCTAATTGGATCATCGGCCCAGATGAGGAAGCCAAAGGAACGTCTGATCCAAGTACTTTAACCATTCCTACTAGTTATACCGCTGGTTCTTGCGCACCTTGTTGGGGCGATTTCGAAGTATGTGCAATGGTGGGTTCTTGTGTTCCTGATAACCAATTTTATATGTCTATCCCTTATACAGGAACATTTCCAGGTGCAACTCTAGAAATTTATCAAGGAAGTGGTGATATTGGAGGAGATGATCCTGCAACAGTTGCCGATGGTGTCATTGAAATTTCGGGAATGACCCAAAACAAAGTAACAGGTTTGCGTATTGATTTGGGTAATGGATGTGTGATTGAGCGAATGGCGCGATCATTACCAGGTTGTGAGCAAGGTGTATGTTTATGGGGAGGACAGCGCGACCCCTATTGCGAAGGGAGTAACCTCATTGTGCGCCTTGATCCATTTGGTTCGGGTATTGGGGCAAATGGTTATACCATTGAGCCTGACCCTACAACTGGTGGAACCATCAGCCCAACATCTGCAAGTTATGGTGCCGTGACGAATTTTACTGCTTCTGGGTTTTCACTTGGAGCAGGAGGAACAGCATTTTACGTGATCAAAGACGTAGATAATCCTGATTGTACCGTAACAGTACCTGTGCGAGAGGCTTGTGAAGACGATGGTGGTGGTACTTGTTCTATTGCCCTCACCTTTGAAAATGCGACTTGTGTAAATAATGGAACCGAAGATGTGGTACAGGTGGATATGCGTGCTGTTTCGGGTTCATTAGTAGGTGTTGAAGGCTATAGCCTAAACTTGGGTTTTGTTGAGCCTGCTGGCCCTTACGCTTTTGAAACAGTACATACGATTACCTTTCCTTATGCCAATACGAGTATGGTGGAGCTTATCGCAACAGGTGAAGGATGTCAAGGAACAGCTTCATTTGCCAATCCTTGCTTTAGTGGAGGGGGTGGTATAGTCGCATCACTTAGCCAATTGGATAATCCATGTGGCTGTAATGATGCTAATAACGTTGACTCAGATAATGATGGGAATGTAGATTTATTTTTAGAAACGATTACCATTACGGACGATCCTGGAGCTACTTGGACAATGGACAATACTTCTACTGGCGTGTTGGACAATACAGGTGCTGCTACTATTCCTACTTTTGTAGAAGGCCCAGATGGTACTTATACGGTTTCTTTCTATCATTCGGCAATGAGTGGCTATACCGCTAGTTTTAGTAATGGTGAGGAAACACTAATGGCAAATGCTACTTGTGGGGCTTGTGGTGATGTAGACGCTATTCCTACCATGTCAGAATGGGGACTCATTTTATTGGCTTTATTACTCATGACCTTCGGTACCTTGCTTATTGGAGCGACCAAAGCAAGTGTAGTAGGTACGAACTATTCGGTTCAATTATCCTCTTTGACCAAATTAAGTACTTATCCATTCGATAAGACTGTATTTGTGAAGGCGGCAGCTTTAACACTTGGTTTAATAATATTATTTGCATTAGGTACCTTATGGGTATATGGTACCATTGCACTTGTTGATATAGTTGGTACAGCTGTTACTGCTCCTATATTTACCTATTTGGTGCATTTACTATTTTTACAAGAAAAATAATATTGACACAAGATGTTGCATCTGAACAGTAGAGACGCAAAATTTTGCGTCTCTACTTCAATCAATATGGAAGCAACGCTCTTTTTAAATCTAACGTTTTCAATATGTCGAAACAAAAGACGAAGAAGAATAAGAGAGTGAACAAGAGGAGGAATAAACAAAAACCCACCAAAAGTAGCAAGCGTTTTTTAATCTTGTTTGTGGGTTTATTATTCCTCTTTTACTTCCTCTTTTCGACCACCTTTTTCAAAGACTATTTTTTCACCCCCATCAATCATACGTTTGCCGTGATGGCAAGTTGGGTGTTATTATTATTCGGAGAAACAACCACGGTGTTTCAAACCGTGATTCGCTCTCCTGAATATGCGGTTAATATTGCCAAAGGATGTGATAGTGTAGAAGCTATTGCGCTATTAGGCATTGGTTTAGCGGTCTTTCCGATACAATGGCAACGCAAATTGAAGGGAATGATCATAGGTGCGGCTTTGTTTTTAGGGCTAAATCTGATCCGTATTGTCTCCCTCTTTCTAATTGGTAAATACGTCCCGTCGATCTTCGATTTTATGCATGTAGATGTGTGGCAAGCCTTATTTTTATTTCTTATTGTGAGCTTTTGGTTATGGTGGGTGATCCATTCCATTCAACAACAAAATCAATCGACTCATGCACCTTCCTAAAGATTTACAAAAACGAATCGGATTACTGGTACTCGTTTACCTGACGCTGCTTGTATTTTTCAAGTTTTCAGGCATGGCTGACGATTATGGAAATGGTTTTCGTAAGGTTGGGAATGCGATTTATGGTGGAACTTGGGGCGATAAAAAGGTAAGTTTAAAAACACATAAACGACAAGCTACCGACCCACCAGGAGTGAATACCATGTTGCTGATACAGAAAGATGGAGTTATGACCGCCAAGAAGCAACGTATTAGTAAAGGAAGCTTACTCAATACATGGAATTTTGCCTGTTTGCCCATCGTCTTATTGATTGCGCTCATTGTAGTCCTGCCTGTTGGATGGCTGCAAAAGGGAGCTTTATTTCTCATGTCTTATGTGTCCCTCAATATTCTTTTGTTGCTAAAATTGGGTTTGAATATAGTCGCAGTCATTGGAGCCGCCCAATGGTTTCAGTGGGAGTGGTTGAATCAAGTCGTATTAGTAATGTTGCCCTTTTTACAAATCATTGAACAACATAGTATTTTTGCCTTATTAATCAGCTTTATGGTATGGTTATATTTTAGTATAGATCATTTGAAGGACTATTGGGGCAGTTTATTTGTGGCGACTCAACCCGCAGTGTAA
>JAHDCM010000403.1 GCA_020629895.1 Bacteroidota bacterium | reverse complement strand
TGCAGAATATGATCAAATTCATGCAGAATATGGTCAAGCACATCCTTTATCCTTCCCTTAACTTTGTAATAAGTCAATAAGAAAACACCCACCCAAAGAAAATAAGCTAAGTCCACACCTCTTCTATTACTGCCGTTTTTACACGCACTCTAGCATCCCTTTTACGATTCTATTAGATCACCGAACAACCATGTTCAACAAATTATTACAAAATGAAATATTCAAAATCGCTTACACAACTTTTTACATTACTTATCTTATTAAGTATTCTTGGAATAACACAAGCCTTTGCTCAAGACAATGGAGTTGAATTAATCATATTACCAGCAGAAAAAGACAATTGGCCAGCAGAAAAAGTATATGAAAATTTTTCCTCTTCCAATTTTTACATCCATCGAAATATTGGAAGAACGGAAGTCGTTACCTACTCAAATAATGAAGAACTTACGTTCCCTATACAAGAAAAAAAGTACAATAAAAACCAACTATTTAAATTTGAAAGATCTGAAGACGCAGGATATTACTACATCAAAATCATAGGAGAAAAAAGTAATAATAACTACCTCTCTACAATGATTGTCAAAGGGGTACCAACTACACTTTATACAGCACCTAAATCAAATAAGGATCAGCTAAAATGGAAATTCAAATTCAATCAGTCGAAGGGAATTCTTTCTATTCTTTCAAAAGCAAACGAAGAATATGCCATTAGTAAAGATAAATCTACTGGCACGCGTCAACTAAGCATTCAAAAATACGACCCTTCAAAACAAAGATTTCAATTCGCTTTATCTTATGAATATAGTCGTGTAAATGCCCAAGAATTTACCGTTGATATACCAGACAGAAATGGAGTAGTATATACCGAACAGGGCGAAGGTATTAAAATCAAAAATGGTGATCCCAAAGCATTACGATTAGTTGTTTTTAAATTAGTTAGTTCTAGGAATGAAGTACTCGGCACCGTAAACTATGAGCAAACAGTCGATTTTTCAGATAAAGTAAAAGAAAACGATGTGCTATTTTTTGGACGCTATACGGCTCAAAACCCCAATGATATAGAATATCCCGCATACGACCATTACGCCGTAAAAGGAGATGGCATCATATTAACCGTCAATCTCGTAACGGGACAGCCCTCCATCACGGAAGCATCCGCCAAAATGGGCTTCAAAAAATTAGCCACCGACCCCAACAGTTACAGTTATGACCTTCGCTACATGGACATGCTATCACCGTTCAATGCACCCAACACACCAGGTTCCTCCCCTAAAAAGAAAATATTCCGCGACCTAAGTCACAACACCGAGCAATACAGTTGGTACCCCAGTTCTATCGAAGGAAGCTTTGCCGTTCACCATTCTTGGGATGCTACCCCAACCAACACCTCCAACGAAAAAATGGAATCGACCTATTACAAAAATGAATACGAGTTTCAAAAAAGCTTTTCCATAGGTGGAACCGCATCCGTTGGAATTGCAGAAACCAAAGGAACACAAGGTACCAAAGCCCTTCCAGGCGGAACAGGCACGCTATCAGGCTCTTATAAATCAACCAAAAAAGAAACCCAATCTGAAGATAGAACGTACGTAGTCACTGGAAAAACAAAAGAAACATATACAGTGACCCTTAGAGAAGCCAACTCCCAACTAACCCCCGACTTTGAAGACGCCATCAAAGGGCTTCCTACTAGCTACAATGCAGGAAACAAATCACAATTTGTCAACTTCATCAATAATTGGGGTACTCACTATCCCATATCAGTCATCTACGGTGGGCGATTTGCCTCCATCATGAGCATGACCAACGAACAAGCAGGAAAATTCGAAGAAAGAGGTTGGGATGCTGCCCGTGAAGTAGAAGCAACTTTTAAAGGTGTCACCGTCGGACAAACACTCAATGCCAGTTCTACCACCACCAAAAACTTTGAAGAAATCCAGAAAAACTCCAAATTAGAAAGCAACTCTTATGGTGGTACCGTCAATGATGGCAAATGGACAGTTGCCCCCATCAATGCAGCACCTGTTTACTACACCCTCCAAAAACTAGGAGATGTCATCAAAAACAAAACCGCTTATAACCAACAGGGAGATGCTTTAAATAAAGCCATTGATGTAGTAATGAATGAATACAAAACCACTAATAAAGTCGTAGACACTTATGCCATTTCACTAGATAAACTCCTCTTAAAAGAAGCAAAAGGAGTAGGTGAAAAAGATAATGAGTTTTTTGGGAAAATATCTATCAGCAATGGCTACAAAACCACTACCATCTGGGAGAAAAACAATAAAAATCGCATGAAATTGGAGCAAGGAGAATCAGGCAATCTACACAATGGAGATGTACTACCCATTTTTACGAAATGGTCAGAAGGTGGCTACGACAAAAAAGACGTTTGCTTCTATATATATGTCGAACTCTACGAATACGACCCATCTGGCGGACACGATTTTATTTCCGAAAATAACCGCACTACCAAAGTCTATGTACAACCACTAGATACCGACACTTCTGGCCCTAACAAAACGCTCCAAATTCGCCACAAGAAAGGAGATGTAGATATTCAATACCGAGCTTGGAAAGTCAATAAAGATAAATTTAATAATGTACTAGGGCAAAACTAGTCAAGTCGATCTAATCAAACATTACTCCCATTATTAAGCCCTCCTTCATGCTCTTAAAAAGTAGGTTGGAGGGCAAAATAGTTTCTACCCAATCATTCGATCATCCCATCACTCAATTATCATTATCTGGGCGTGCCGCATATAACAAAAGTGCAATAGTAGAGGCGCAAAATCTTGCGCCTCTACCAATGCACTTTTGCTATATCCGTCAGGCTTTCGGCTCATAATGTGGCTACTCGGCTACTGTTCAGCATAGTCGTCCCTTGTCTTCGCTCACTCCGCTCAGCCTTCGGCAACTCCTTGCTTCACAAGCAGCCTCCTTACGCCCCATTCCGCCTCTATCCTTCACGCAAAAGGCAAGAAAGAAGATTTGCACAAGCAAACATAATTGATTAATTTCATTTATTATCCTCTCAAACACTACTTATGAACCTACCCATCAAAAAGTTAATCCTAGCAGGCATTTTCTTAGAAATGATCATTCTTGCAGCAGCCTATCTACTCCACCCCTCCATAGAAGATACCTTTCGATATGCTGCTCGTTACTCTGGGCGACTTTCTTTTTTTGTTTTTATCTACACATTTTACTTATTTGCAAGCTCCCACCCAAAGCCATTCAAGGACAACCTTTCTTTAAGAAATTTCATTAGCCTTTTTGCTGTTTTACACCTCATTCATTTAGGCTTTCTGACCTTGAGTGTCTACCTCAATGCCATTCCACTTGAAGTACCCAAACTCATTGGAGGAGCCTTAGCCTATTTAATGATTATTGTTGCCCCTTTTACTTTACATAAACACAAACTTCGAATTCACCTCGTCTATTTCTATTATGTAAGTATCGTTATGGCTATGACCTTTGTGGCAAGAATCAAAGGCGATTTAGAGGGAGCTGCCCCTTACTGGTTTCATTATGTGGGCTTGGGAGCGATGATTTTATGTAGTATTGCATTTGGCATCTGGCTACGTCACTCACATCAGCAATTGGGCTAAC
>JAHDCM010000402.1 GCA_020629895.1 Bacteroidota bacterium | reverse complement strand
CCCTAGTATGGAAGGACACGCCATAAGTCATTGAAATAAAGAAAAAGTGCCTTGCTCAAACCTGTCAGATTTAAGGTATTCATTGGCTTTTCAATAAGTGCTTATGGGAAATCTGACAGCTTGTAGCCCTTAATTCCATGACATTGAGGACACGCTCGTTAAAAAAGATATTGCTTTCCTAGAATAAATCTTGCATTGCTGTTGTCCAACCTTCTGTGTTTTCCTTTTTACTAAAATCCAAATACTATGAAATACGTCTATTTATTAGCTATTTGCTTGTTATTTGTTGGTATAACCAGCAGTTGTAATTCGTCTAAAAAGGCGCAAAAGGCTACCAATGAGACCGCTGAAAAAGTGGAACAAGTCGCTAAAGCTCCTAATACAGATCGTCCACCACCTCCTCCTAGTGATGGGGAACGCCCTAGTCGAGAAGAAATGCAGGCTCGACGCGCGCAACAACAAGAGGCCTTAATTGCTAAGTTGAATTTATCTGACGAACAAGAAACCAAGTATCGGGCTATTAATACAAAGTATCGGGACAAAATGAGGGCAATGCGAGAAAAGCATCGAGATAGTAATGGTTGGTCGCCCGAAATGCGAGATGAGATGATGGCAATGCGCGATGCGCATCGCGCTGAATTGGGAACCGTTTTGAGCGAGGAACAAATGAAATTGTATCAAGAAGAAAGGGAGAAAATGCGCCAAAATCGCCCAAGAGGGCCTCGTGGGCCTGGAGGGAGATAAACATCATTCTAGTAAAACAATAGCGTGCTATCTGAGTGGTAGCGCGCTTTTTTAATATCCAATTTTATGTATAAAATAAATACCCTCCTTTTTACTTTTTTATTCCTGCCTTTTTTCACCTTCGCTCAAGTAAATGTAACAGGTACTATCACTTCTGAAAAAGAACCTTTATTGGGGGCTACGGCCCAATTGTACCGTTTAGGGGATGGGAAGTTTTTTGGTAGCGTCACTAATAGTGAAGGCAAGTTTATCATTGAAAATGTAGATACAGGTCGTTATAATCTGATTACCCAGTTTTTGGGATTTGAAAAAAAACGCACGCGTATTCAGGTAGAAAATGAGACAGTAGATATTGGTACGATTGTACTTGTAGAAACAACCGTCATGATGAATAATGTGGAGATTACGGGTACGATGGTACAAGCGATTCAACGAGGCGATACAACGGCTTTTAATGCAGAAGCTTTTAAGGTGCTGCCAGATGCCGATGCGCAGGATTTGATTGCCAAACTGCCTGGAATAACGATTGAAAATGGTGTCATCAAGGCGATGGGCGAGAATGTGCAGCGGGTGACGGTTGATGGACGGGAGTTTTTTGGTAATGATCCCAATGCAGCATTAAAGGCTTTACCTGCGGAGGTAATTGATAAAATTGAGGTGATTGATGAGCAAAGTGAAAGTTCGCAGTTTAGTGGTTTTAATGATGGAAATACGACAAAGACGATTAATATTGTGACGAAGGTGGATAAACGTAATGGGCAGTTTGGTAAGTTGTATGCGGGTTATGGGGAAGATAATCGGTATCAGGCGGGGGGAAATGTGAATATTTTCGCAAATCAACGACGTATCTCCCTAATTGGGATGTCTAATAATATCAATCAACAAAATTTTGCCGCAGATGATATTAGTAGCTTGACAGGACGACAGCAACGTCGCGGTGGTCGTCGTGGAGGACGTAGAGGCGGGGAAAGTTTTCAGGTAGCTAATCAAAATGGGATTACACAAACACATAGTAGCGGCATTAACTTTAGTGATCAATGGGGCGAGGCGGTTGAAATATCGGCTTCTTACTTTGTGAATCACAATGCCAATGAAGCTCTTGAAGAGGTGGATCGCACCTTTTTTAATGAAGAGGTAGATGGAGATTTTTATGGAGAAGATAATGTGGTCAGTGCTAACTCTTTTAATAATCGCTTTCAAGGCCGGATCAATATTAACCCCGACAAACGTACGCGTATTCGCCTACGTCCTCGCTTCTCGTGGCAAAAAAACAATAGCACCGAATTGGCCAATACGGCTTATATTACTAGTGATGAGCCTACCAATACTCAAAATAATTATACCGCAAATTCAACTGATTGGACACTTAGTAATTCGGTTCGCATTTCTAGGCGACTTGAAAAAAGGGGACGCGTATTGTCTTTTGGATTCGATCAGTCTTACAATCCTACTAATGGAGAGAGTTTATTGAACTATGACCAACAGATACGAGGTACTGCTATTACGGAAGAACAATTTACCAACAATAAAAATATAACCACCGCGTATGAAGTGGAGGCTTCTTACTCGGAACCAGTTGGTAAAAAAGGGGCATTATCTGTGGAATATGAATTTGGAATTGAAAAGGACAAAGAAGACTTATCGGCTTATGAAGGCTTGAATGAAAATGGTTCGTTTATCAATAACTTATCAAATAATTTAGAAACAACAGCCACCATTCATCGACCAGAGTTAGGGTATCGGCTGCGCCATAAAACGTCGATGTTTATGCTTCGTTCAGGCTTTGAGTTTACCAACCTACAAGCCGATCAAACGATTCCTTTGACTAATGCAATTAACCGCAATTACTTCAATATTGTCCCTATGGCTATGATTCGTCATAAATTTAGTAAGACAACGAATTTACGGATGTTCTATCGTTCTAGTACGCAAAATCCATCGGCGAATCAGCTTTCAGAAACCATCAATAATAGCAATCCTGTTCAAGTAGAAATGGGAAATCCTGAATTGGATCAGGGGTACACTCATCGCTTATATGCTCGTTTCAATTCTACGAATGCTAAAAGTGGGATTGTCTTTTTTAGTTATCTAGGCGGGACTTATTCTACGAACTATATAGGTAGTCGTACCTATAATAATGGCATAGGTGTTTCGCTTTATGAAGAATTAGGAATCAACCGACAAGCTCAATTGACCATTCCTGAAAACTTAGATGGACAGTATGCCGTCAATAGTTTCTTTACCTTCGGCTTCCCACTCGAAAAGCTTAAATCGAAGCTCAACTTTAATCTTTCTGGAAATTATAGCAATACACCTAGCATCATTAATGAACTTGAAAATCGCACTAAAGATTATCAAACAGGTATAGGTATTTCTTTTGTATCTAATATAAGCGATCAAATAGATTTCACAATTGGTACGACCTCTAATATTGGCACTGTAAGCAATGAACTACAAGCGGAATTAAATACCAACTACCTCAACCAAAATACGACTTTAAAATTAGAGGTCATTTTTCCCTGGGGCATTACTTGGCGCAATAATGTTGTCCATCAGTTTTACAATGGTTATGGCGAAGGTGTAGATGGTGGTTATTTATTGGCAACGATGAGTGTGGGTAAAAAGTTTTTGCCAAAGAATCGGGCGGAAGTGAGCGTCTCTGTTTTTGACCTATTCAATCAAAACCAAAGTATTAGTCGAAATATTGCCAGTAACTATGTGGAGACGGTGACGAGTAATGTATTACAGCGGTATTTTATGCTCAACTTGCGTTATGATCTTCGCAATTTTGGCTCTCCTCCCAAGCAAGAAAGTAGAGAGGAGCGCATGCAAAGAATGATAAAGAATGGCTGGTTTTAAAATTAGAGGAGTCAGGGGACAGGATT
>JAHDCM010000401.1 GCA_020629895.1 Bacteroidota bacterium | reverse complement strand
AATATGTGGTCAATAGATAAATTACAAAAAGTCTGGCAATTAGCTTCCAGATTACATAAGGGACAAAAATATGGTGGACAAGAAAAAGATGAAAAAATAGAATACCTCAACCATATTGGTAGTGTTACATTTGAGATTCTAAATGCGATCAATAATGAAAAAATGGAACATCCAGACTTAGCTATCACATGTGCCATTCTTCACGACTCCATTGAAGATACCACCTGTTCTTTTGCTGATATAAATAAATTATTTGGCGAAGCAGTAGCAGCAGGCGTGATGGCCTTGACAAAAAATGAACAGCTAGACAGCAAAGAAAAAATGATGCTAGATAGTGTACATCGAATCAAGCAACAACCTAAAGAAATTTGGGCAGTAAAAATGGCAGATCGAATTTGTAATTTACAAGCTCCCCCCTATTATTGGACAAATGAAAAGAAAAGTAAATACCGAAAAGAAGCACAATTAATTCATAGCGAATTAAAAGATGGTAATCGCTACTTAGCAGAGCGATTGGCGCAAAAAATAAATGATTATGCTAGATTTATTAAATAAAATCAACCCTCACCTTAACAATACCATTTCATGCAAATAAAAAATAGTAACTTAAAAGACCTGACAAGCATCTTTGAACTATATCGAATTGCTACGGCATATATGAAGTCAAAAAAGCAAGTGGCTTGGCCTGAGTTTCCAACAGATTTAATTGAGAGTGAAATACTGGATAAACGCCAATGGAAAATGGTAATAGATGAACAAATTGCTTGTATTTGGGCAACAACACTAAACGATGAATTAATATGGGGTAAAGAAAACAGTGTGCCTTCGGTTTATATTCATCGAATTGCTACTGATCCTCATTTTCGAGGTCAAAACCTTGTCCAGAAAATAGTGAACTGGGCAGAAGAATATTGTATCACGAATCGTTTGAAATTTATCAGAATGGACACTGTTGGATTGAATGAGGGGCTGATTAAGCATTATCAAAAACATGGTTTCGACTTTTTGGGTACAAAAAAGCTGGTGAATACTACTGGTTTACCAGCTCACTATAATGATGGCGATGTATGCCTTTTTCAACGAGAAGTAAAACGATAAATACACAAGCATTTATAAAAAAGAAACCCATGATCAAACCCAATGTATTAAGTAAAGGAGATAAAATAGCCACGATTTCCCTTTCTTGGGGAGGAGCGGGCGAGATACCACATAGATATGCAGCAGGGAAAAAGCAATTAGAAGAAGTATTTGGTTTAGAAGTAGTAGCAACAAAACATGCGTTAAAACCTTCTGAATGGATATACAAAAATCCACAAGCTCGCGCAGAAGACTTAATGCAAGCTCTTGAAGACCAATCCATCAAAGCTATTGTCACTAATATTGGCGGTGAAGATAGTATTCGTACCCTACCCTATGTCGATTTGGAGATTATTAGAAATAATCCCAAAATATTCATTGGATTCTCTGATTCGACTATTACCCATTTTTGCTTTTATAAAGCAGGTATCACCTCATTTTATGGTACCTCTACCCTAGTTGGTTTTGCCGAAAATGGAGGCATGCATTCCTATCAAATAAACGACATTCATCGCAGCCTTTTTTCATCGGCTGCTATCGGAGAAATAGCCCCTAACCCAGACGGGTGGACCTCAGAAAGGCTGGAATGGACTATCCCTGAAAACCAAAACATACGCAGGAAATTGCAAGCGGCAAGTCCCTGGCGTTTTTTGCAAGGTAGCGGCATTGTAAGTGGCGAATTATTAGGCGGGTGTATAGAGGTGCTTGAGTTTTTAAAAGATACCCCTTTTTGGGTTCCTCCAAATGAATGGACTAATAAGATCATGTTTATTGAAACATCAGAGGAAAAAATGCATCCTAATAATTTTAGGTGGATGATAAGAAATTATGCTGCATCAGGTATTCTAAAAAACATCAGTGGTCTTATTATGGGACGGCCTTATGACAATTTATATTGGAAAGCATACGATGACATTTTGTTACAAGTAATTAGTCAAGAGGAAGGCTTAACCAACTTGCCTATCATTACAGGTATGGATTTCGGACATACTTGCCCAACCTTTACGATTCCTTATGGCATTAAAGCACAAATTGATGCTGATAAGCAAACTTTTTCTATTGTGGAATCTGCGCTTTTACCTGTTGATGCATGAGGGAGCATCCCACCACCAACATTCGCAAATTAATATTATTTAACACCCTGTTCTTGTTTCTCATCGCATTTAATCAGACCTTTATAACCCATTTTTGTGTTGTATTAAAAGATGATTAAACATCCACATCATTCATTCGTTCAACATAAAGATTCTTTTACCCAAAATGATTCTTTTATCATGAGAAACAATCTGATCACTTTTATTCTATGTACCCTCATTGTTGCTAGTAGTTGCACCTCCAAAAACAAAATCAATACCGCCTCCACAACAGAGGTCAAAGAACAAGTCGCTACTAGTATTGCTGAAAGTATAAAGGAGGCTCCCGCTCCTGCCCAAAGCACGGTTATTCAACAGCTAAAAGCAGCAGGCAACCTATACGGAGACACCCAATGTTTCGATAAAGCAGCACTAGGATATGTAGTGTTATATGCCCCTACCGAAGTCCCCGTATTTAATGAACGTTTACACGCAGCAGGCATGTACACCTACTTCGAAAAAAATAAAAAAGATGGAGTCCAAACCATTTATATCTCCAAACAACCCAGACTAGAATTTCAAACATTCATAGATACACTCCAACAAAAATATCCCGACTTTTATAAAGAACTCAGCTTCATACACGATGCCGACAGCGCACTTATTGATGTCCTAAAAGTAGACAAAGAAGAACTTCAACACGGAGGTATTGCCTACGTATTTGATAAAGATGGCAAAGAACTCTTTTCACTTGATGACTACCTTTGTCAGGGCGAAAAATTACAAAATATCTACCAACATTTCTATCCTAGCGATTTGAAATTTACCGAAGCAGCCAGCAAAATCGAAACTGGCAAAATGGTTCCTCCTGAACTCAACACCTACTTCGCCGATTACCTCGGCAAACAAAACGTACTCATCACCTTCTACCCCGCACCACTCAGCCACTCCTGTTCCATCCAAATGGGACAACTCAGTGAATTTGCCGTCGATAACCTCGAAAGCAAAAAACTAAAAGTCCTCGCCATTTCTATTGGCAACCAAGAACAGGTAGACGCTTGGGGAACCCACCAACCTATTGACGGCATCGAATTAGTTGCCGACTCACTAGGACTCATCTCTAATGCCTTCGACTCCATCCTCACCGAAGCCAATGGTACTATCTACTCCGATCGCACCGTTTTTCTTATCGACAAAACAGGCATTGTACGTTATATCAATAAAGATTACGATGTAGGAGCCGACTTAGATATTTTAGAAGAAGAAATCAAAAAACTTTAATCATTATTAGGGCGTGTCCTTTTTTCGCCTCGCCCGTCAATGTGTGAACGCATCGACAGGCACAAGGCGAAAAAAGGTCGGGCTATCCGCTTGTAGTTGCCTCATAGACAAGGTGTTCGGCAACGATGCCTAGCAGTGTCTTCCGCTGTCAGCCCTGCTAGGCATTGCCTCACAACCTGTCTATTTCGGCAAGCTACCGCTACTATCCCTCACGCGGTAG
>JAHDCM010000400.1 GCA_020629895.1 Bacteroidota bacterium | reverse complement strand
CACATTTATGGTGTTTTGGCACAACGAAACCCTACATTTACATTTCCATAAACAGGCGCATTGCGAAGGCGGCTATACACTTTTAGCCCTTTTTCAGAACTACCAAAAGCTCCTCCTCTCAATGATCGGAAGGTTCCTTCTTTTGCTCCTTTCGGATTGACCTTTGCACTACGATAATAATAATTTTCATCGTACCAATCAGCACACCACTCCCACACATTTCCACTCATATCATAAATGCCCAATTCATTGGGACGTTTGGACATCACTTGTTGGGCAAAAGCACCGCTATTATTGCTGTACCATGCCACTTCACCAGGAGCATCTATCGAGCCACTAAAGGGGCCATTGGCAGTATCGCCTCCTCGGGCAGCAAACTCCCATTCGGCTTCGGTCGGTAGGCGTTTGCCCATAGAACGAGCGTAGGCAGAAGCACCATACCAAGTAACATAAATAACAGGGTGATTTTCGTAGCCGCGTTCAACTGTAAAATGCAAGCCTTCGCGAACAATGCGGCAACGTTCTCCATTGTGGGTACCATCTAGTTTGATATAGGCACTGACTTGGTCGTTTTTGATCGTATTGAGGAAAGTGCAGAACTGTTTGTTAGTCACTTCGTTACGATCCATGTAAAAACTCGAAATCGTTACCTGATGTAGGGGCCGCGTATCTTTTTGGGTACATTCTCCATCCCGCTCAAAATCGCAACCCATTTTATAGTCGCCACCTTTTACGAATACCATGCCCTTGGGCGTATTGGCTGCCGCTTCCTCATCGTTTTTCGCTGTTTTTTGATAGCCAATATCACCACCTGCACGCTCGGCGGGATTAGGCACATTATCATCTCCACTAAGTGTAAAGTATAGTACGCCTGCAAGGAGCGTAAGTCCTAATAAAGCCGCAGCGATCAAACCATATTTTTTACTAGCAGGTGTGGTAGGCACTGCTTCATATTTTTTATTATACACATTTTCGCGTGCAACGCGTTGGGTCTGATGGGCTGTCTTTTGGTCGTTAGAAGTATTAACGCCTAGTTTTTCCATGCTTCGATACAACTGATCTTGCAGATAGGTATCACCAGGATGCATTTGGAGAGCAAGATTGTAGTATTTTTTAGCTTGTTGATAATCACCTTTCGCAAAAAAATCATCCGCTTTTTTACGAAGCGGTTGTTCTGCTGCATCGTCCGATGAAGTAGTTGCTAGTGGCTTTTCCGCTATTATTTTTTGATTATATTTCAAATCATAAACAAAGTCCTTAACAGTTTGATAGCGATCTTTCGGCTTTAATTCCATCGCTTTGACAATGGTATATTCCATTGTTTTTGGAATGCGTGGATTGAGGAGGGTGGGCAGTGGTAAGTCTTCGACATGACGAGCAGATGCGGGAATGGGGGCTTTCCCTGTGAGTAGTCGATAGAGGGTGGCACCAAAGGAATAGATGTCGGAAAAAACGCCTCTTTTGGCAGCTTCGTAAGACTGTTCGGGTGGTGCGTAATTGGGCGATAGCATCACGGTATGCGTTTGTGTTTTGTCGGTCACAAATTCGCGGGCGGTACCGAAATCAATGAGGTAAATATTACCTTCGGAAGTGCGGATAATATTGGCAGGTTTGATGTCGCGGTGTAGGATGCCTTTGTCGTGGATTGTTTCGAGGGCATTGCCAATTTGCTCGGCATATTTTAATACTTCGTCCTCTGGTAATTTTCCCCCTTTTTGCTCCGTGTATGCTTCTAGGGTTTGTCCTTTGATGTAGGGCATGACCATGTAGGCAGTGTCATTTTCTTCGAAGACATCGGTAACACTGGCAATATGAGGATGTTTATCAAATTGGCTGAGTATGCGAGCTTCTTCCAAAAATTTGTCGAGGTATTCTCGATAGGTAGCAGGACTTTTTCCTTGTGTTTGAACGGTGTTGTTAGCACCTCGCGCACTTCCTTGTGGAAAAAATTCTTTGATAATGATTTGTTTGTCTAGAAATTGGGCAATGTAAGTGATACCAAATCCTCCTTGTCCGAGGACTTCTTGGATCACGTAGTTGGAACGGGTTTTAAAACTAGTCCCTTTTTGTAATACATGTTGCATGTGTATGGTTCTGTTAGTAATGTGTTGTAAAATTAGTAAATTGGCAGTTATATTGGAACCACATAAGATACATAAGGAGTAAAATGACTAATTATTTGGTAATTATAGCTGGTTCATCCCTGCCTCCTAATCTCTGACTCCTTTAAAATAAGCCATATCTTCACAAAAATAATTCAATCACTACTGCAAAAAATGAACCTTTCTACCAATGAGTCAGAAGGTTTTTTACTAAGAGGCTCGCTGGCCTCCTTTGGTTTGCAGGCAGGGAGTATGCTCTTAGCATTTGTAGCGAGTTTTGTGATTGCCCGCCTATTTAAAGCGGAAAAGTTTGGGACTTATACCTTTGTCTTTACCATTGCCAGCATCATCAGCGGTTTGGCCGTTTGTGGCTTTGACAATTTGCTTTTGCGCGAAGTAGGTCGCTTAAAAACACAAGGGAAATTAGCCTTATTAAAAGGGCTATTTTTGACCAGTTCCATTACTACCTTTTTGGCCGCTTGTCTGTTTAGTGTTGTGGGCTACCAAATCGTTATGCACCTCGATAGCCTCCTTCCTATTTTCGGCATTTCGCCAAGTCCCGAACAATCAGTTAGCTCCGAAAATCGCGCGCTCTTTTTAGTCGGTTTTTTAGCCATTCCACTGCTTGCCCTCATCCGCCTGAGCAATGCCTCTTTGTTGGGTCTCAAACACATTGTAGCGGGTCAATTTCCCGAAAGTATTGTCAAGCCTTTTTTGTTCATTCTGACGCTGTTGGGGCTTTACTTCTTTCTAGGAAGCAATACTTCCGCCTATCAACTCATTCAAGCCAATGTAGGGATTATTGCTTTGGTCGCGTTAGTTTGTCTGGGACTATTGGTGTACTACCTCACTCCCCTACTCCGTTCCACAACGGCCCAATTTCAACACTCCATCTGGCTCAAAGCGGCCTTTCCTTTTTTTCTGATTAGTAGTGTGAGTTTGGTAAAAGTAAAATTGGACATTGTCTTACTCGGCAGCCTCACCAATTATACGGATGTCGGTATTTATACGATTCCCGCCAAACTATCAGAGTTGATTCGCTTTATTTTGGTGATGGTGAATACGGTGATGGCTCCTTTGATTGTGGGTTTATATGCCGAAAAAAAGATGCAAGAATTACAAAACATTGTCCGAAAAAGTGCGTGGTTTATCTTCTTGGTTTCCTTACCGATTGCACTTGCCTTTATTGTTGGCGGGCGATTTCTATTATCCTTATATGGCGAAGAATATGTAGCAGGTTACGCCATTCTCGTCCTCTTTTCTTGCGCGCAAATTTTTAATCTGGCTACTGGTTTCGGTGCTAGTTTATTGATGATGACGGGTTACGAAAAGCCTGCTTTTTGGGCGCAGTTCGCGATCTTCCTCCTGGAATTGATTTTGCATTTAATCTTAATTCCAATGTATGGAGTATGGGGGGCAGCTTTGGCGGTGGCGATTAGTGTGGTATTTTATAATGTATTGTTGGTAGTGTTGCCCATGTATTATTTGAACATCAATCCTAGCATTATGTAGGGGAGCTTGTGATCACTCCCAAACTTATGATCACCTAA
>JAHDCM010000399.1 GCA_020629895.1 Bacteroidota bacterium | reverse complement strand
GCGTGAGGGATAGTAGTGGTAGCTTGCCAAAATAGCCACTTTGTAAAGCAAGGACTAGCAGGGCTGACGGAGGAAGACACTGCTAGGACTGTGCTGAACAAGTGGGTATGCGGCAACTACAAACGGATAGCCCGACCTTTTTTCGCCTCACCGTTGATGCGTCCACGCATCAACGGTGAGGCGAAAAAAGGACACGCCCCAAAAAAACGAAATGACTTATAAGTATTACTTAATGATTATCCTTTTAGGTGTGGCTATTTGTATAGGGGCATGTGGCTCTCGTAATCAGATAATTCATTCAAACCTAAAGATTATTTTTATGAAGGTGAAAAGGTAGTGAAAGTGGTGTTATATTGTGCAAGTGAAAATGAACAAAAAGTAGTAGCGTTTATTTCTAGTAATATGGATCGGTATCGAATAGCGGGAAAGATGGAGTATGATGTGATTGTACCGTAATTTTTTTGACTTTTTTATTGTTTACTTATGTATAATGAATTAACACCCGAAGAAGCATATATCATTGAACGAAAAGGGACAGAGCGTCCATTTACGGGAAAATATTTATCGAATAAGGCGGAAGGCACTTATACCTGTAAGCGATGTGATGCACCTTTGTATTATTCGGAACATAAGTTTGAATCACATTGCGGTTGGCCAAGTTTTGATGATGAGATTCCAGGAGCTGTAAAGCGGGTGCCTGATGCCGATGGCCGTCGGATAGAGATTGTTTGTGCTAATTGTGCAGGGCATTTGGGGCATGTATTTACTGGGGAACGATTTACCCTCAAAAATACGCGTCATTGTGTAAATTCTTTATCTATGAATTTTGTGCCTGAGAAACTGCCTGCTTTGGCGGAGAAGGTGTACTTTGCTTGTGGCTGTTTTTGGAGTAAAGAGTATTTGTTTCAAGAAACGGAAGGCGTGTTAGCTACAAGGGTAGGGTACACAGGTGGAACGACGGAGTTTCCTACAACAGTGCAGGTTACACATGGAAAGAGTGGACATGCCGAAGTGGTAGAAGTGGTTTATAATCCCAAAGTGATTACATTTGAGGATTTAGCCAAGCTCTTTTTTGACGCACACAATTCGACAGATGTGGAGCGACAAGGGGAAAATAATACTGGGAAATATCGTTCAGGGATTTTTTATTTTACTGAAAATCAGCGTAATACGGCCCTTCGTTTAAAAAAATACTTGCGAGATAAAGGATATGAGAGTGTTACGCAAATTGAGCAAGCAAGTAGCTTTTATGTGGCAGCAGAAAAATATCAATCGTATTATAAAAAGAAGGGAGAGGTGCCAACATTAAAGTCCCATCAATTATTTGAATAGATTACAAATCTTGTTTACTTATCAATTCGAATTTTTCTTCATTGACAGAATCATACACACGTACCATACAGCTTCGATTGGTGTCGAGTATAGATAAATCGCGGTTGATACCACACACAGACTCTTCGCATACCATTTCTACAATCTCGAAATCAGTATCCCCATCTATATTCATGATTTGAATACGACTTTCTAGGTACAGAATGTTTCCTTCCATCGCATTATTGGCATTGAGGTAGCCCGTCATATCAACTGATAAGGCATCAAAAATGAGGGTTTCTTGTCCGCCCATTAAGGATAAAAGGCTTTGATGGTGTTCGGATACGCCTTGATTGGTAAAGCCATTTTCAACCAGTAAATAATTAATTTTACCAGGACGATTAATGACATCTTTAAAGCCCAAAAAGAAAAACTGTCCCGTATATTGCCATATATCGCGGGCTGTTTCTTCATAAATGAGTACCATTTTGGTATAGCTCGACCAAATAGGGGAGATGTGATCCATTTTCATAGGAGGGCGTTTCCAATCAACTATTACGAGACGTTCATTGGATGCGCGCGTGGTAAAATGCCCCCCATACCAAGAAGTGACCTCTAATTCGCCATTAGGGAATTGAATGTCTTCTTGTTGCATGATTGCCGCTGCTTTTAGGAGTACATCGTGGGCAAAATCTTCATCTTGACTAAATTGAGGTACTGTCAAGGAAGTATAAAAGAAGGTTAACAGGATAGTCCATACTTTAAGCATACATCACTAGTTGTAGATGAAGGATGTATAAAGTTAGGTGTTCAGTCAGTAATTAGTTACTATATACATCCGGGGGTATGGGAGATTGGTATTCCGTTTTAAATTGGGATAATGACTTTGTTAAGTAGTGTTTTTCATTGATGAAACGCAATAAATAATCCAATTTTTGTGCATCTTTATAGCCCGTATAGGCTTCAATTCGGTTGAAGTGTTCATCTAAAAATGCTACAGCTGGATAATGAATATATCCCCCACCATTATTGGTGACTAAAAATTTAGTAAGATTATGTGCCGCAAATAACCGTTCAGAAGTGTATTGATACGTTTGTCCGTTTAGCTGCACATCGTATTTCGTGCTACTGTTCCATTTGATTGCATAAAAGTGCTTGTTAATATAGCGGATGATGTCGGGATGCTTGAAGGCCATTTTGTCCATTGCCTTACACCAACCACAACCTTCACTATAAATGCTAATAAAAACAGGACGCGTTTCTTGTTGTATTTTTGAGGCTAGTTGATCAAATTCAATCCAGTGAATATGATTGGAATGATTAGTAGAAGAAGGATGATTTTTGGTTGAGACGGTAATAACTAGAAAAAGTATCAGAAAAATAGAATATTTCATGCCTTTTTGACTTCAAAATTACGATAAATAATTTAGTTTATAAGTTACAAATGCGAAAAAAATAACTCATGAGCCATTTACATCTTTTTCGCCATGCGCAAGCATCGGCGGGAAAAGCAAATTATGATCAGTTGTCTTCGAAAGGGGAGGAACAAGCTGCGATATTGGGAAATTATCTTGCAAGTAAAAATGTTCAGTTCGATAAAGTCTATGCTGGACCTTTACAACGACAACAACATACTGCTCATATCGTGCAGGCATGTTATCAGAAGCAAGGAAGAGCCTTCCCACAAATTCTGTCTTTAGAAGAACTGCGCGAACACCGTGCAACAGAGGTTTCACAAACCATTGCGCCTATTTTGATGAAAGAGGATGCTTCCTTACAACAAATTTGGCAAGAAAATCAAGAACAGAAAATGAATTTGTTTTTGAAGGTGTTTAAATATATTACCGACCTGTGGGTAGAGGAGCAACTAGATTTATCGGGGCATCCACATTTGCAGCGTTGGCCCACTTTTGTAGAACAGGTTGGTAACGGAATGCGGTTATTAACGCAAGAAGAGACTTCTGGACAAGAAATCGCTGCGTTTACTTCGGCAGGAACGATTGCTACTGCCGTAGGGTTGAGCTTTGGTTTATCAGGAAAGCAAATGTTTGATTTGAGTTGGACAGTACAGAATGCTTCTTATACAACCTTCCGATTTAATCCACAAAAAATATCCTTACATCGCTTTAATGTGCTAGAACATTTAGAAGAGGAGATGCGAACATTCATCTAAGAAATTGCGACTGTTCTTGTTTATTTTTTCTTACCTTTGGTATATCAACGGTATTTTAGAATATTCTAAAATTTAAAAGGGAATCCAGTGTAAATCTGGAGTAGTACCCGCTGCTGTAAGTTTCGTGATAACTTTTTTCGAATAATACCACTGTTTATTTTAAGTTTAGGTACTTA
>JAHDCM010000398.1 GCA_020629895.1 Bacteroidota bacterium | reverse complement strand
AGCTGCTTTGTGAAGCAAGGACTAGCGGGGCTGACAGCGGAAGACACCGCTAGGATTATGCTGAACTAGTAGCTATGAGGCAACTACAAACGGATAGCCCGACCTGAAGTAGGGGTTGAGGGACTGGGGGATTCGGTAGAGACGCAAGATTTTGCGTCTCTACCGAATCCTCCAGTTCTGAAAGCTCTACGAAAGGACACGCCATAAGTCATGGACAGAAGGATTGAAGGGGTTGAAGACATGGGGAAATAAACATTATTTGGGGAGGGTAAAAAAGAAGGTTGTTCCTGTCCCTTCTTCAGATTCCAGCCAAATGTTGCCACCATACATATTCACAATTTTTTTACATATTGCCAAGCCTACTCCTGTTCCTTCAAATCGTTTTTTATCTAGTCGATTAAAGAGTCGAAAGACTTCTTGTTGGGAGGCGGGCGGAATTCCGATGCCATTGTCTTTGACCGAAAACAGGTAACTTTTTTCTTGTTCTATGTAGTTCATTTTTATGACACAGGGGACATTTTTGCATCGAAATTTAATGGCATTTTGGAGGAGGTTTTGAAAGAGTTGTTTGAGGTGTGTTTCTTGTACTTTTACGGGTGGCATATTAGCTATTTCGAGCCGTGTACCTGATTCTTGTATTCGAGCATGTAACAGGTGGGTTAGATTTTCTAGTAGTTGGTTGAGCGAAACAGGTTGACAATCAGCAATTTCACTATTACTTAGTATGGTATAGGACATTAAGTCTTTGAGGAGTTGCTCAATATGATTGGTGTTAAATAAGATGAAATGTAGGTATTCTTTTACCTCGTCATCTATGGTATCGGCAAACTGTTTTTTAAGTAAATTGGCAAATGTCCCTATATTTCGAACAGGTTCTTTTAGGTCGTGTGCAACGATACGGGCATATTCTTTGAGTTGCAGATTTTGCATGGTGAGTTGTTCGGTTCGAATGCGGATGGTTTCTTCTAGTTCACTATTGATTTTTTGTAGTTTTTCTTTTTGTTCTAGTTCGTGTTTATTTCTAAGGTTATTGATGGTTTCTAGTTTTTGGGCATCTAGTAATTGATTGTTGGTGGTGATATGTTTTTCTAGAAATTGATAGGCTTTTGCAAAGTCTTCTTTTTGTCGATAAAAATCGGCTAATGATTTATACAGAATACAAGTGGCGTTTACATGTTCGATTTTTTCGGCTGCGTGTAGGGCATTATGCAACAAGACCTCCATACTTTGATAAGCCTCTCCCATTTCTCGCCTGATCATTTCTTCGATTATAGCTTTTTGTTTGTGTACTGCACAAATTTTTGCTAAACCTACCACTGCGTTTACTTCCATGCTACTAATGAGTAGTTCTCTGCTTAGTTTCCATGCGTTTAGGTAATGACTGGTTGCTATTTCTAATTGGTCTAATTTGACTAGTGTGGCAGCAATAGCCAGGTGGCTGGAACCAGTTTCACGATCGTCGATAGCTACACGAAGCATTAAACTTTGTTGATGATAGTCGAGAGCTTTGTTGTATTCTTCTTGCTCTTTGTATAAATTACCAATGTTCATAAAAGAAAGTGCCATTCCTGATTTATCGCCTAGTTCTTGGCGGATATTGAGGCATTTTTCGTAGAAATACTTCGCTCTTTTATAATCGCCTTGCCGTTTGTAAATGACTCCAATATTGTTGAGGGTTCCTGCTAATTGTGCATTTAATTTTAAGAGTTCATATACTTCTAAGGCGGAGTAGTAGTTTTCAAGTGCTGCGATGTAGTTGCCGCGTTTGAATTGTATAATTCCAATATTGTTTAGGACATTGGCTTGTCCAAATTCATTTTTGATGTGTTGGTAAATGTCTAGGCTTTTGGAATAGTACCGAAGAGCTTCCGCGTAATTGTCTTGGTTTTCGTTAATGACTCCAATGGAGTTATAGATATTCGCAATCTTCTCTTTATCTTCTAATATTTCGCGAATATGCAACGACTGTTCTAATAGGTGGAGTGCTTCACTAAACTGCCCATGTATGCGACAAACTTGTGCTAATATGTCTGAGAAATTGGCTAAACTGCGCTGATCTCCTTCTGTTTGGGCCATTGCAATTCCTTCTTCTGCATATTGCTGTGCAGCCGTCAAGTCGCTAGGATACAAGCATTGAACCAACTTGTACAAAATTGTAATTCGTTTTGCTTGGTTTTTTTCCTGTTTTAACTGAGTTTTTAAGGTTTCAATATTGACAAGGTGTAAACTGTTCATACCGAACAATATTATTAAAAGTATATGCTAATTAGGTCATTTCGATAACAGTAAATAATGTTAGGCGCATTTTTTTGGTATAATAGTTTCATATAAATTTCACCAAAACCATTGACTACCAGTCACTTAACACATACAAACAAGCAATTACATATACTTAATTAAACCAATAGATATAATTTCAATAATCTATAACACAAAAAATACGCCTAAGTAATAAATCTAGAATCTACTTGTTTTTCAATCCACTATATTCGACTTTTGAAGCTGTAAGATTTATCTGTAAAAGAGCATTTTAATGATTTTTAAAGTCGTAATTTTATATTAAGTGTAACTTTGTTATTCTCAAATTAAATCTATATTGTATGAAAACGCTTTCCTTAACAACCATTTTTATACTCATCAGTTTGGTAAGTATTTTTGTGGCTTGTGACACGACTACTGACGATTTACCAGTTGCTACTGATACAAATGAAAATACGGCCAAACAGATTGAAATTTTATTGACGGATGCCCCTCTTGATGCAGAGGAAGTCAATATTGACCTACAACAGGTGGTTATTTTTTCTGGTGAAGAAGGAAAAGATAGCTTAGATATGAACACATTGGCAGGTACGTATAATTTACTAGACTTTCAAAATGGCTTAACGACCTTAATTGCAGATGTGGAATTAACGGCTGATTCGATTAAACAAGTACGCCTTATTTTGGGAGCGAATAATAATATCGTGGTAGATGGCGAAACTCATCCTTTAACTATTCCAAGTGCGGATAAGTCGGGCTTGAAGGTAAAAGTGAATAAGGCGATTACAGCAGAAACGCTCAATCAAATTACTATTGATTTTGATGCGGAGAAATCGGTGAAGCAAAAAGGAAATGGAGATTATATGATGAAGCCAGTATTAAAAGTTGTTGAATAGAGAACGTATTTTAATTTTTACAAATAGAAAAGCAGGGGGAGTTATTTTATAGCTCCCCTTTTTTATCATCATTCCTTACCGAGTTTGCAAGGTAAATACAATATCATCTTGCGGATGCAAGGTAATCAGTGGCTCGTATCGAATGGGTTTTTCATTTAAGAGGTGAAAGCGATATTTTCGAAGCATTTGCGCGATAATAATTTTCATTTCAAATAAAGCAAATGCTTTTCCTATACATTGACGTGGTCCTCCACCAAAAGGAATAAAGCTATAAGGAACTTGCTTTTTCATTTGTTCTTTTTCGAAACGCTCTGGTATAAACTTATGTGCTTGATTACCCCAGTATTTGGGATGTCGATGCATGCCGTACACAAACAAATTGACAATCATGTCTTTGGGAATTTCGTACCCCTCAATTTCATCTGCTTCTAAAGCTTGACGATCTAATATCCAAGCTGGTGGATAAAGCCGCATGGTTTCGTTAATTACTTGTTCGGTATAAGTTA
>JAHDCM010000397.1 GCA_020629895.1 Bacteroidota bacterium | reverse complement strand
AATGATTGAATGAATTAGGCTGCCGCCAGCGTCATCGCTGGTGGTTTACCCGACAGATAACAGCCTCTGGCTGTATGCAGTGGACGGTGGGAACGATTGACGACTAAAGGTTCGATGGAGTTGCCGCCAGCGTCATTGCTGCTGATCTTACATCAACACTCCATTTACTGCTTCAATTTTTGGAGGTAAGTCCGTTTCGTCTAGCATTTCACGCATATCAATTTCAATTGTTCTAGTCAGTGCTAACATCGGAATATCATTTCCTAAACCTTCAAAGGGGTTTTCAGAATAATCGCCTACTAATTCCATCATTAAAAAGACCCAAGAAATTAAAACAGAAAAAGGAATAGACAACCAAGCTCCAAAAGGATTATGCTCAATACTATGAAACTCAGCCACCATCCCTAAAGGCACTAAAAAGATAAAAATACCCACAAAAATAAGGCTCATACTTCCATACTGACGTGGCAAGGGAAACTTTTTAATTCGCTCACACTTTCCTTGATGCACATAAAAATCATACAAGATTTTTTGTAGCTCCATGTGGCGAAAATCATCAATCAAGCCTTCGGCTCTTAACGCTTTTAAATCTTGCGCTTGCTGATCAATGATTTGTGTGGCTGTATTTTTGTAATTGATTAATCGTTTATATTCATCTTCTGGAAGAAAATCATGTAAACCTGTCTTAGTCACTTCATCATCTAACAAACCTACTCCAAAACGTTTCATACGCGCTTCGGTCGTTTTTCTTCCATGTCCTCCTTGACTAATATGCTCCCAAGAGGTAGGAATCAATAATTGGCTTCGTAACGCGTACAACCAACCTACATGTCGATATATAAGTCGTTTATGAATAGCGTGTAGTTCTCCTTTACTATACACCTCATCAGTAAACTGATTGCCTACAAATCCTTTTACAGCACTCCCCCAAGCACGACTACTATTCACTATTGCTCCCCAAATTTTGCGGGCTTCCCACAAACGATCATAGGCTTGATTATTTTTAAAACCAACATAAAAGGCAACAGCCGTACCGATCACCGACAAAGGCAACCACGGGATGTGCATCCACTCCCAGTGAGTAAATTCAAAAACTGTTGCTACAAAAGTTGCCCATAACGTAATCCCTAAAAGCTGCCATCCTGAAAATCGCAAGAGTCCCATAGGACTGATGTTCTTATTAACATACATGATTTAAAATGCTTTTCATTAAAAAAATAAGTGAGGGAAAATAATACTTTTTCTTTGTATTTAGGTTGTCTATCGAATGAACTTTTTGAAGAATATTGTTTTGTTCAAATATTGTTTTACAAAACCAAGTGCTATGCAAAAAATAGACGACAAAATTCGGGTTAAACGCGTACCCAAACGCGGTATTTATGATAAAAAAAGTATTTATCAAATTCTGGACAAAGAATTTATGTGTACTATTGCATTTATTCATGCAGGTATACCTGTTATTATCCCCACGCTTTATGGTAGACACGAAAATGACTTATATTTACATGGTTCTACCGCTAGTCGTATGATGAAGACCTTAAAAGAAGGTATTGAACTTTCGCTAAATGTTACCATTGTAAATGGCTTGGTTTTAGCTCGTTCTGCATTTCATCATTCAGCCAATTATGAATCGGTGGTATTATTTGGAAAAGCCATTTGGATAGAGGATCAGGAAGAAAAAATACAGGCTTTAAAATATGTGTCCGACCATATTATCAAAGGGCGTTGGGAGGAAGCTAGACAGCCCAATGATAAAGAGTTAAAAGCGACTATGCTTCTTAAAATACCTATTGAAGAAGCCTCTGCCAAAGTACGTACAGGAGGTCCTAGTGACGATAAGGCAGACTATGATTTGGATATTTGGGCAGGGCTTATCCCTTTCAAACGTACAATTGAAGCCCCTATTCCTGATGAGGTATTACGGGCAGGAATTGAGGTACCCGATTCTGTTAAAAATTATTCTTAATTATTTATTTTATGATAAAATACGATCACTCCATCGACCAACTCAAACAACAATTAGATCAATTAGCGCAAGTTTCGGCAGCCTTAGAACCTACTCCTGAACAGCGCGAACACTATATACAACAACTATCTCAATATGCACATGATTTTATTGATCATCTACACGAGCGTATTTCCTTTAAAAAGGGCGACCCTACACCAGGAAGTTTGACGATTAATGAAACAGGACAGCCTTTTGAGCAATTGTTGGTAACTTATGCAAAAGAAGTAGAACAATATGGCATAAAGCCTGCTTCTGGAGGACACTTGGGTTATATTCCAGGTGGTGGCTTATACGCCTCTTCACTGGGCGATTACTTGGCTGATGTCACGAATGAATATGCAGGAATTTATTTCGGTTCGCCTGGTGCTGTTACCCTTGAAGAAGAACTCCTGCACTGGATGAAAAAAGTGTTTGGTTTTCCTAGAGAAGCAATGGGGAATCTCACTTCAGGCGGCTCAATCGCCAATCTGATTGCCCTTACTGCGGCAAGAGATAAATACAAAGTAAAATCGGAGCGTATTGCCAATAGTGTCATTTATCTTAGTCCACAAGTACATCATTGTGTGACTAAAGCTATCCGCATTATTGGTTTAGAAGATGTGCAAATCCGCTATGTCAATTTAGATGATCGTTTCCGCCTAGATGCTCAACATCTTGAAACACTCATTGAGGCAGATAAGGCTGCAGGTTTACAACCATTTTTAGTTATCGCCTCTGCTGGCACCACTGATACAGGTGCAGTTGACCCACTTGAAGCGATTGGGCATATTGCCCAGAAGCATCAATTATGGTATCACATTGATGGAGCTTATGGTGGTTTCTTTATTTTAGTAGATGATAAGAAGCCCTTATTCAAGGGGGTGGAGCTGGCAGATTCGTTGGTGATTGATCCTCATAAAAGTTTATTTTTACCCTATGGAACAGGTGCTGTATTAATCAAAGATAAAGAAGCCTTAATGCACTCCAATCATTATACTGCCAACTATATGCAAGATACGATTGATGACAGTGTCCCTATCAGTCCTGCGGAAGTATCTCCTGAGTTGACTAAACATTTTCGAGGTTTGCGGATGTGGCTGCCTTTACAACTACATGGTTTAGCTCCTTTTGTAGCCTGTTTGGAAGAAAAATTGGTATTGACTGATTACTTTAGGAAGTGCTTAGAACAAGAAGGTTTTAAGATTGGGCCTACTCCTGATTTATCGGTGAGTTATTTTTGGCTTCCTGCTGATGATATAAGCACTCAGAACCGTATGAATGAGCAACTAATGGAACGTATTCACCAAGATGGCAGCGTATTTTTGAGTTCTACGTCTTTGGATGGAATGTTTGTTATTCGTATGGCGATTCTTGCATTCCGTACTAAACAACGCACAATTGATAAGGCAATGGAAATGATTTTGAGGGCAAAGATAGAGTTGGGATTTTAGACAAAAAATGAATGACTTTAGCTAAGTAAAGCTAAAGTCATTCATTTTCTATCTACTAATTATTGTTTATTAATTGTTCAATATATTCAACTGTTATCTCAAAAAGCTGTGCTATTTGATTAATAGATAATATATTTTGTTTGACGGCTTGTAAAATGCGTTGATCTCTTTTGTTTTGTTGAAGTTTTTCTTGTTTTATACGTTCTTCTGCTGCTCCAATTTC
>JAHDCM010000396.1:1373-3666 GCA_020629895.1 Bacteroidota bacterium | reverse complement strand
GTCAGCCCTGCTAGTCCTTGCTTCACATAAGTAGCTATTTCGCCAAGCTACCGCTACTATCCCTCACGCAGGATACATCTATCATTCATTACTACACGACGTTAAAATTAGAAAATCACCTTAACCACTAGCTCAAAATGACGACATTAAATTCGAAAACGTACACCAAGTTACAGTTGGAAAAATGGTTTGATGAAAGCCTTATACAAGCTCATTCTGGGTTTCCCGTTATTGAAGAGACTGCCGAAGATGCACCTATACAAGCTGTAGAAATAACAGTAGATGAGTACCAACAGGTACGTATTTATGTTCCTGATGTATTAAAGTTGCCCATTCGTTTTTTGGTAACAGATACACTTCACAAGTCTGTTTTTAGTAGGCAGATAACTGATACAGGTAACTTCTCATTGGCTAATGCCTTACCGCATCCAGGTGTCTACATGTGGGCGGCCTTCAGCGAAAATTTAGGCGGTGCCAAGCATGGTATATTCCGTGTAGGAGCGCATTTGATGGAAAATGAAAATGAAACGCCTGATTAACTAACTAGTACAATGAAAAAGGCTGCCTTGTGGTACGAGCAAGACAGCCTTTGTGATTTTGTAATGGTCAGCTTAGCTTATGCGACTATAATCTGGAAAGCGTTGATTAGTTTGGAAGAATATTTTGGAGAAAGGTCGGCGTCCATCATCCATTGTTTAGTTTTCCATAAAGCGATACTAGGAGAGTCATATATTAGTAATAGGTCAAAAAAACGAGTAGCAAACTCGTTTGCTAATTCTTTAGTTATCCGCAATAAGGGATAGATCAAGTTGGTTGCTCCATTTACCAAAAATCCTAAGTTGATGGTGGGAATGCCTTCTGTTATAACATTTTGTCCTTTTGCAGTATTACAACAGTTTAAGAACACTAGATCCAGTTGTTGAAAATTAAAATGGTTTAAATCACTTAGAAAAAGGTAATCCTTACTTCTTTCTGCTTCTTTTTTTAATGGAATCACTGGCTCTTCGCTGGCTCTAAAAAAATTCTCTTCAATATCTGCATTAATATATAATGCCTTCGCCTTCTCTATTTTTGATAATAAGGAGCTTTTATCCCCTTTATGCCCCGTATGTATCGTCATTTTTAAATCTCTGAGTATTCGTTTAATGGTAAACCCTAAACTATTTCCTGGTTGCTTTTGCGTACTATAAACGGGGGCTAATAAACAAGCGTTTTCCCCTTCTAAATTCTTATGCCATAAACTAATAGGTTGGTGGTTCAAGAAAGCATGGGTACTGGTATATAAAGAAATGGGGAGTACATTATCTAAGCATCGGTACTTGTCATTATAAGGCAATGCCCCAAAAGGCAGTTTAGCCATCCATTTGTCTGCTACTACTCGTAAATGCTCATACTCTGCTAGGTTAATATCTTGAAATAGTTTGTTTGTCAATCTGTTTCTCAATTTGCGAGAAACATTTTCAAATGGCTCGGAATCAAAATCTACATAGAACATGCTATCTAGCAACTCATTGATCAGTTCTTGTAATTCGCGTCTTGGCAAATTAATGCGTTGACAATGCACCTGATCGGTGTTTATGATATAACAAATTAACGTATCCTCAACACTATAAAAATCAATAAATAACTCACGAGGTCTTAACTTTTCTTGAATAGCCTTTATAACAGTTTGTTCTGTTTCCTGAATGTAATTGTTTTTTTGGTTGGTAATCTCTTTTACAGATAGATTTGCTCGCATGAAGCGTTGCTCTAACTTGATTTTATCCTCTTTCAATTTCTCGGGATCTTCTAGTTGATTGGCACAAGTCTGAAGCTCCTTCCACTCTTTCAACAGATGCGCTTTTGCTTCAGCATTCAAATATGACACAGGACGTGTTAGCATTAGTTTATTCCAAACCAGTTCCTCATAAGCATCTTCATACAATGCTTGTATAGTATCCTCCTCCTGACCTTTTCCAAGATATACGAATAGATTCAATCTAATAATCAATAAACTTTGATACACCTTTATCAAATCTTCGACCTCCTCAATGGGTTTGCACTCAAAGATAGATTGGCAAATCTGAATTGCCATTAGAACTTGTTGAATAAAAGCACCTACATCATCTTGAAATGATTTATTGAGCCATGCTCCTTGTATTTTATAGTACAATAAGAATAGTACTCTTTCTGAGGTTTTCAATAAATCGACGTTGTTAGCAACATCGATCCACTGAAATACTTTATCACAATCCTGTATCAGTTTGTTATACTGCCCCAATTCGAATAATAGTTGCCATTTGGGTATATAAAG
>JAHDCM010000396.1:0-1273 GCA_020629895.1 Bacteroidota bacterium | reverse complement strand
AATCATAACATTGATGCTTTTACGATACATAAAACATTAATTATCAATTTGTATCGAACACAGTATTATGATTATCTCTCCTATCCGCTAAGTTCGTAGTTTCTCTGCGGAACTAGTTAGCGATTGGCGGGATCATTTTCGGAAAAAGTTTGAGCAAAAAACAATAAAAAAAATCTATAAAAAACTAAAAATCAACAATTTAGCACATACATTATTAAAAAAAATATCCGAAAAGCCTTAAAAAAATATCAAAAATGAAAGACAAGCCAAGTATAAAACACTCTAAATTCTTCAAATTATTACTTCATCTCAATAAGATACAATTAGAAGATCTTGCTGTTTTTATCCATTTGCCTAGCCAGAAACCTAAACAAGAGGCATATACTAATACATTTAGTGATTTGATTCAACAACTACAACAAGCCAATAAAAAAAATAAAACCTTTACAGAAGAGATATTTACACAATCACTTAGCCCTACACAACAAGGCAAGTGGCGAGATATGAAAGTTGTCTTTACAAAAATTATAACTCAATACATTACGAGTCTTTCTAAAGAAGAAGACAACATATTTAGTAGCTATATTCTTTTGGAACATTTGCTATATAACAATCTTGAGACCCATTACAATTCGTTATATAAGCAAACTCAAAAAACGCTTAAAAATAAACGGACAGCCAAAGATAAACTAGTGTCCTATCTATTGATTAAATTAAAAGCACAACAAGAAAAAAATAACCGCAAAAAAAATTTTAATCATATTCCAGACCTAACGAAATCACTTGATGATTTCTACATCTTAGAACGGCTACAATTGTGCTGTGAAAATATTAGTAGGCAAATAGTTAAGGGTGAGTCTATTGAAGATCTTGGTTTTCCCTTTGACTCGACCTATATCTATACACTAGACAACAAAATTATTCACATTTACTACGAGCTATACCAACTATTTCTGCATGATGTTAACTACTCAAAATACAAACAACTGGCAGATGAAGTATTTAAGCATACGAATCTTTTAAAAGAGGATAATACCTTAAAAGGTATCCATCATTTGCTAATGAACTACTGTATTATTGGTATAAACATGGGTAGCCAGTCGTTTGCAAAAAGCTATTATCAACACCTCACTTTTTTGGAAAAAGAACAGCTATTGTTGGATCATCAACAATTGGATTATCATCACTTTAATAACTATGTAGCTATTTCACTAATTAATGAGCGGTATGACTGGTTGCATAATTTCATAGATAATTATAAGATGTACCTTCC
>JAHDCM010000395.1 GCA_020629895.1 Bacteroidota bacterium | reverse complement strand
CATAGGACTTTGTCCTATGTTATCATAAGCGTCCCTTCGGGACTTGGGGTCTTGGGATTCTGTTGTCGAATGTATTTGAAAATGTAGGGTTTTATTTTTAGCGTCCACTGTCCATACACCGAAACGGAAGAAGCCTTCTTTTCGTAGGCGGATTTGACTTAGCCACTGAATAAGGGTGTCTTCTTGAAGGGTGTTTTGTAGTTTGTTGGTGTCTAATGTACCTTCTAGTTCTATCACTAATCGCCCTATGTTTCCTTTGTTGGATTGTTTGCGGATGTGCTTGTCGAGCAGTAGTTGGAAGTGGTCGGAGCCGTTTAGTAGTAATTTTGGGGGGAGTTGCTGCATTTTTTGAACCATTTAAGAATTAAAAGAGCATTTAAGAAATTTCATAAAAGTTATACTCTTTTTATAAAAAACCACATAAGACAAATAAGTGACTTAAGTAAAGAGGAAAGAATAAATTGATCAATCTAGCTGTCTCTTTGCTAACAATACTTCGTTGAAAAGCCTCGCCAGAGCCTACGGCTATGCCTACGTTTTTCGCCTTGTCTTGTCAACAAATAGCCTAGCAATATTTGATCAATTTATTTTTTCATCTTTACTAAGAGGAATAATCAAAAATATAATTGATTTGTTTTGTCTAGGTAACAAAAGACCATATAAGAAAGCCTGCGGCTTTTTTTGAACCATATAAGATTTACATAAATGGACGGCTGTACAAATGTTCTCTATAGTAGTTGCACAGTACAGCGGGCGAAGGCACTTGCTGTTTCGGTATTATCGTAATTGAGCATTTCGTCGGGGACGCTGACTCCAAATTTTCGTTCGATGAAGAGTAGTATTTCTATCATGGAAAAGGAATCGAGTCCTAGATCGGGTAGGCAGGTGAGGGCTTCGATGGTGACGCCTTCTGCTACTAGGTTGTTTTGTATAAATTGGGCGATTTCTTTGGTGATATGTTCGTGGGTCATGGTGGTATTTTGTTAACTATTCTTTTGTGTATTAACCCACCCCCAACCCCTCCGAGGAGGGGAGTTTGGCAGTGCGTAATGGAAATGTTTTTGAGGAAATATTTTTATCCAAGTACTTATTTTTCAATAATAACCATTGCTTGTGCAATGCTTTTTAGGTGTGATAAAGATAGGTGAATATGTGTAATTTTTTGCTCTACAAACCAATCTTTTGCTTTATTGTATAAGCAAATAATGGGGCGTCCATTTTCGTTGTGTTGTATTTCTACATCTTGTAAAGAGACTTGTCCGTACCAACCTGTGCCCATTGCTTTGAAGAAGGCTTCTTTGGCGGCAAAACGGGCGGCGTAGTGTTGGGCTTTGTATTTTTTACTTTCACAGTAGGCGATTTCTTGTGGGGTGAATAATTTCGTTTTAAAGGCTTCATTATTCATTTTTTCATGGACGCGTTCTACTTCTATTAGGTCGGTTCCTATTCCGTAAATCATAGGGCGGTACTTTTAGTTATTCTTTCTTTTCGGAATAAAAGTAGTAATATATAGGTGATTGCACCAAAAACAATAGCTAATAAAATACCTAATATAAAGCTACCAACCACATATTGAAGGAGGTTATCTCTTATAGCAAAAAAGTCGATGGTATCTAGTGAAAGGGGTGTAGTAGATTGTCCTATCATCATTCCTCCTAGTTGGTAACTAGTATATAAAATGAGGGGAATCATAGGTGGGATACTGATATGCCCTGCTGCTAGGGCGATGGCTACATTTAGTCGTGTAAGGTAGCAAAAGAAGATAATGAGCATGATTTGATAACCCCATAATGGACATACTCCTAAAAACAAACCGAGCATTACGGATAGGGTAATTTTGAGGTTTGATTCGTTTTTGCTTAGGATATATTTGTTGAATAGTTCTCTAGGTCTTTTTTTTTTAACTGACTAAATAATTGCTTTGGTTTTATATAGAAGATAGCAATGATTACAAAGAGAGTATTGAGTACAGAGATACGGGCAAAATCGGTGATCGTTCGAAAGTGTGTAACTCGTTCTTCTTTGGGTGGATAATAGACATTGATTGGTACGGGAATGACATTCATTCCTCTCCATCCTGCTCGCACTAGAATCTCTACTTCGTATTCATATTTGGGAGTAAACAGTCGTATATCTTGTAGCCACTCTAAGGGGTATAAGCGGTAGCCTGATTGGGTATCGGGTAGCTTAATGCCTGTGATAAAGCGATACCAAAAATTGGAGAATTTGTGTCCAAAATTGCTTGTACCAGGCACATTTTCTTGTCCCATATTGCGTGCACCTACAATGAGGCTATTGGGAGCTTGTACTAGTGCTTTTAAGAAGTTAGGAATGTCTTCGGCGAGGTGTTGCCCATCTGAGTCTATGGTGATGGCATATTTAAAGCCTTTTTCATAAGCCACTTTAAAACCTGTATTTAATGCGTTTCCTTTTCCCTTGTTTCTAGAAACATGGTAGATGGTCGTTTGCTGGGTATACCTACTTAATATATCCCTTGTTTGATCGGTTGATCCGTCATTGACAACAATGATGTCTTGGGTATAAGGTAATATACTTTGTATAACCTCCTCTAATGTTTGTGCATTATTATAGGTAGGAATAAGGACACATACTTTTTTCTGTGCCATTATTGCTTGGCATTTTTTTTTATCCATTACTTATATATTCCCTTAAATTTAAAAAAAATAGTCTCTTCGAAATAAATGATGCTGATAATTTGCGTCAATCCTGGTTCTTTTTCTTTAGAAGTGATTTTAACCCTTACTTTTTCATGTTTATTAGGATCTATAACTGCTAAAAACTTAACCATACTCGCCTTTACAAATGTCAATTCTCTTTTCAAGAACTGTTGACTTACTTCATTAACAATTTGCATCAGGCATACTCCTGGTACCACTGGTTGGTCAGGAAAGTGCCCTTTGAAGATAGGGTGTGATGCATTAAGTGAAAGCAGTAAATCCGCATTTTGTTCATTTGTAGCATTTATTTCTTGTATTTCGTAGAAGTCGTTCGCTAACATAAATACGTTTAATTCTTATTGTTTAACTGATAACAGTTTCATCTCCAAGCTTAGTTTTAGGTGTTGGTGTTCTATTCGAATTTTGCTTGGAAACTCCTCTTTATAATCGTCCATTGTTACTATTACCTTCTTAGAAAGTCGAGATGCTTTCTCTATTTTTCGAATTTCTTTTTCCTTCTTCGCATCAAAATAATAATAGAGAAAAGAGCTGGGAGATTTTATTTTAAAGACTTGGTGTTCCTCTCCTTTCGCAACAAATTCCTTTCGTACTTTCTGCTTCCAATAACTATTGACTAGTAAGCGTAAATCTTGCTCTAAGATATACAACAAAAGTTTTTTATTTAAGGGATCAATACAAGAATTGACTTGTAGTCCCTTTTGGGGAGGCAGTAAAAAGTCGAATAGCTTATTGCCCATTTTGGTGGTAAAAACAATTCTATGTGAGTTGTCTTCCATTGGTCGAACGACTAATAAGCCACTGAAGTTTGACTCCTTGAACTGAATTGACATGTTTAGTATGTGTGCGGATAGTCTGTTGTGGAAAACAGATGCAAAGTCTTTTGTTTCAGCTTCCTTGTTTTTGACTTTTACTAGGTCTTTGTGTGGTGTGCATCCTGCTAGTAAAAGTAGGAGCAGGAGGCTGAAGCACCA
>JAHDCM010000394.1 GCA_020629895.1 Bacteroidota bacterium | reverse complement strand
CGATTCAAGTAAGCAATTCGCATACCTCCCTCAATTCCTAGTATGGAAGGACACGTCTATATGATGATTGGGTGATTGAATGATTGGGTGAATGGGTGATCGGGGTACTTATATATCTTAGGTAGGCTTTTATGCGTTACTGCATTTCTAATATTTTTTATCATTTTTTAGGGATATGGAGCAGATTCATTAGGCAACTCTCTTTATCTCCTACGGTGAGGGTAAATTCCTGTTTTGTCTTTGTACCATCGGCATATATGGCTGGTTCCCAACAAGGCATATTGCGGATTGTTTCTACTAATAATGTTTCTACTTCGTCATTTTTAAACGATTGGTATCCTGATTTGAATAGATGTGCGTTGGTAATTGCCCCTTCTTCGTTGATGGTAAATTTTACGGCTGTCAACTCGTACTGTTTGAAGGTGCTGGTAGGAATTTTGTTGATTGCCTTTTCTTTTAGGTATTGGTTTAATGCTTGTGTTCCTTCGGGAAAGCTTGCGTTTTGGGCGGGTTCTACTATAAATTCAAAATCAATTTCTTTGGGGTCATTGTGGCTTAATGTATTTTGAGGCATGTATGTTACTTGTACGCCAATCGTTGTTCCGACATCTGCCTTATTGAGCATTTCTTTTTGTGCTTGACTGAGTATGTCACTTTTGCTAACTACTTTTTGTAATTGTCCTCTACAACTTGCCGAAATTTCGACTGCTAAGTACTTGCTAATCCAAGAGGTTTCAAAATTGGGGTGTATGTCGGTTAGGCGCGTTGCTTGTTTTATGTCTGCTTGTGTGACAGCGATATGTGGTTCGATTCTTTTTACTTCAAAATCGACTTGTGCATACGTGTATTGAGAGATGGCAAGGGCGAGAATGAGGGATAAAATTTTGGTGAGTTGGTTCATCATTTTTATTTTTTTTTGTTAAACAAAAAGGCTCCTGCACCAACAATCATAGCTGCTAATAAAAGGTAGTACCAATAGGTGCTTTTGTATGTATTGTTGTGAGTAGTGGTTTGCCCGTTTTCGGCGTAGATATAGGCTGCCCAATAATGGGGGAAGCCTTGAATGTCTGATTCGCAGTTGTTGATGTATTGTTTTTTTGATTTTGCTAGTGCTTCGCTTTTTGTATCCCCTTGTTTTAAATATTGGTAGAAATGCGTGGCGATGTCTGCGCTTGCTGCCTCGTTGACCCTCCAAAGTGTTGCGACTAAACTTCTAACTCCTGCGTAGCTAAATCCGCGTGCCAGGGACATAATTCCTTCTCCTTTTTGTACGACTCCTTGTCCTGTTTCGCAGGCACTTAAAAATACAAAATCAGCGGCAATATTCATACCGTATAGTTCTGGTAGGTATAATACGGTGTCTATAAATTGGATGTGGGGAAAACTATCTGCCTTGGCGTGGGTGGAGAGGTGTAGCAGGTCATATTGACTGGCTACTTGTTTGAATTGTTCGACATTGGCTTGTTGATTATTAAATACTTCTGTATTGGGAAATGTATTTTTAATGCTTTTTATTTCTTGATTGGTATGTTTTAAGGCTATTTTCTGCCTTGCTCCATCATAAAAACCGGGTGCAAAAATAGCTAGTTGTTTTTTGTTTTTTGTGGTGGGAATAGCATCTATTGGTTGCAATAAAAGACTTGCAGAGTAGGCATATTTGATGTGAAAGTGTTGTAGTAGGTAATCGAATTTTTTGGGTAATGTGTTTTTCTTTATTTCTCGTATTAGTGCCTCGAATGGAATGAGATTTAGTCCCCCATCGGGAATCAATAAAAGGGATTGTGTTTGTTCGTTTAGGTGCGGCTCTATTAATGCTTGATATAGGTAATGCGCTCTTTCTTGATAGGCGGCGGCATCGGGGGTGGGGCTTTGAATGTCTACTAGAAATTGAGCGTTCTTTTTTTGGAATAGGCTGTCTTTTGGGATGTTGGTAAATCGGCTTGTTTGGGGGTGTATGGAGATGGCATAAATATGCTCTTCGCCCCAGAAATAAGCCATTAGGAGTTCGTTATTGGCTATTTTTTCTCTTACTTCGGTTAAAGAAATAGGGGTTTTATTTTGCAAAAAGAAGGCGTACTGGGGATTCATTTCTTTCAAGGAATCGGCTAGTAGGTTTTGACTTAGGTTAATTTCATTTAGTTCTTGTTCTAAAGAGTCGATTCTACCCTGCCCACTTTTTTCTATATTTAGTGATAGTTCGAGGTCTATTTTTCGCTTTTTGAGTTGTTGTTCTCGGTTTAGCGTTTCTTCAGGAATTTGGGCGAGTATTTTGGCTCGGTTATCATTGAAGGCATCCATGAGGATGTAGGCTTTTGATTGTTCGATGATACCGAATGCTTCTTTAATATATGTCTCGTCTTTTGTTTGTGTGTATAAGTTATATAAATTATTGATTGCCTTTTCTAGGTTTTGGTAGTTGTAATCTGCCAGGTATTGTTTTGCCTCATCTGAATTATATTGTTGTTTGATTTGAGTGACTGCCGCCATTGATAGTTGATAGCAAGCTGCTGCGGCTTTCAGGTATTCTATCGTTTGATTTTCCTTATATTCTTTTATTAGCCAATTCGCTTTTCTTTCTGCGGCTGTCATGATCCATGACTCTGCATATACGTCTTGTGGATTGGGGTTTTCTAGTAAATCTTGGGGCTTAAAATTGGGGAATACTTCTTGTAATGCTTCTTGAAAATAATCTATTGCTAACATGTTCTTTCCTGAACGCTCATAAAAATCTCCTAGACGTACATGTACTTTGGCTCTAGTACGACTGCCTGGTAATGCATCTTCTTTCACTGTTTTTAGGCTTAACAAAAAGTACTTCTCTGCATTTGCTAAATCGTTTATGGACTCATATATTTCTCCTGCACTATTATATGCTTGATATAGCTTATTAACTTCATTTTCCTTCTCATAATAGTTAATACTTTCTTTGATAAAGCTCAAGGCTTCTTCCTGTCTTCCTAGTTGGTTTAATAGAGGAGCAATTGAGCTTTTAAGTAATATACTGTCTTTTTCATTTTTACTTAACTTGATTCCTTTTTGGTAGAACCTTAAAGCTTCTGTATACTTTTTTTGATAAATAAACGAAGTTAAAAATGCATTATAAATAGAAGAGACATGTTTTCCTTTGTAATTACTTTTTTCGATATAATATAGGCAATTTAATGCCTCCTCATAATTAAGTCGTTTACCATATTCGAAAGATAGGTTTTTGGTACAAAAAGCAGCTAAGTCACTTATTGATTGATGGGATTTGTAAATGGTAAAGGCTTTTTTATAAGGTTCAAAAACGTGCTGATTTTCCTCTAAAAAGCGGTATGAAATAGCTAACATGGTATAAAGGTCAGCGACTATTAAAGTAGGCTTGGAGGACGGTTGTGCAAGTACTGATTCTATAAATAGCACATTCGTTTTATATTTTGCTTGGTTATTCTTTTTAAAAAAAGGATGTTTTCCGAAGACACGAATTAGATTGTAAGCTTTTTGGTAAAATGCCTCATTGGCTACCGTATCACCTGTATCACTCAATAATAATTGACGTAATACTCTATTAGCGGAATCTGCCTGCTCATTGAGTGCGTAGGAGGCTGCTTTATTTACTAGGAGAGAGTCAAAGGGTGCCTTTTGTGCGTATATGCTATTGTTAAAGGAGCTAATTAGTAGCAAGATGATTAATAATAC
>JAHDCM010000393.1 GCA_020629895.1 Bacteroidota bacterium | reverse complement strand
GTGGTTTACCCGACAAATAACAGCGGCTAGGCTGTTTGCCCTTTTATCTTACATTATACATGTTTTTTTCTATCACATATCGCTTTTGCAAAGACGCTAATTATTTCTAACCACAAGTCCTACATCCTGAATACTTGCCAATTGTCCTCTTGACATCCCCTGTGTTATCTCAATTTCATAAGTCCCAACTTCTTCAATGTCATAATCTTTCAAAATGGGAATATGTAAATCCCATAAATCACCAAGTCCTCTTCCTAACAGTTCACCTGCCTCATTTCGGATCGCGGCAATGCAGGTATCCTGTCGCACCTTCCCACTAGGAGACTGTACGCGAATAAGAAATCGCGCTTTTCGGTAAGGAATGCGCGTTGTATGACGAATCGTTAAATTGAAAATGGCACTTTCAGTAGTGTGTTCAATCGGCATAAAAAAAAGCAATTCATTTTCTTTTCCCCAAATGCTATTAGGAATCTGTAAATGATTGCGGTAAATGACTGTTGAATCACAGGCAAATACTCCTAGTATTAGAAATAGGATAATAAACGGTATTAATAGTCGCTTCATAAAATATGAGATAGCCAAATAAAGAAGTTCTATCTACAAGATAGTAATATAAGCGTAACGACTATTAAAAATAAGAAAGTATAAATCAATAGGAAATGAGACGCAGGTGAGCCGCTAGAAAGGAAGAAAAGTATATCATAAGACACTAATCAATAGATCAACATCCTATATATTTTCTTCTGAACTTACCTTTTTAGCATTTGCTTTCGAACCAACTAGATGTAATATAAATAGTACCAAAGAGACGAGTAAAATTTCCATAAACGCAGGTTTTTCTAGTGAGTAATTATCTTAACATTATTTAAGATTTAAAATCGCTGAATGGGTTTAAGACAATAAGTGAATCGCTAATATGTTTCACAGTGTTATGCTTGCTAAAAATATATACGAAAAAAACACAAAAATGGTTTCTCCTATGAGAGGGATTAACACTTTATTAACAAATGAGCCAATAAATATGACTACTGAGGTATAGGCATAAAACTACTTTACACCTCAAAACAGGCAAGCCCTTACACAATAAAAAAACAACTAATATAACATCAATTGATATTAGTAGGGCAAATATTGTACCATTGTATTTATCTCAACACAAAAAGTACTATAATCAACAAAAATTATGACAAGATATAGGATAAGTAATGATAAGCGTACATTGCAATTACTTGTACCCCGTTTTGACTAACATTTAGTCAAATAGTCACTTAAGTAACGGATAAATAATTACTTAGTCATGGATAAACATACATTTGTGGTGATCGGTCTGATTAGCTGATGCGATTGTCACCAAATAAGTACCACTTTTTAGTGCTAAATCATTAAAAGGTATAGAAATAAGTTGCTTGCTTGACAACTGTAAGTTATTGAATTGTTCTTGATAAACTTGCTGCCCATTTATAGTATAGATGGAAATACGTAGCCAATCGTTGGAAGGTAGCCCCATTATTTTTATATGCAATTGTTCTTGTACAGGGTTAGGGTAATAATCTATCGACCAGTTTGTATGCATATTACCCTCTACACCTCCGACTGTTGTTAATGCTTCTACTAAGGCAATGGCGGCATTTACTCGCCCATAGCCCAATTCTCTTGACCAAGTGCCATGTACCCCAATAGAGTCATAGGCATACCCACCCACTCGGTCTGCTGTTCGAAATAAAATATCTTTTGCTTGCCAAGCACTCAGACTCGGATTTGCAGACAATAATAAGGCAGCGACTCCTGCGACATTGGGACAAGCAGCCGAGGTTCCATTAAATGTAAAGGTATAATCTCCATTTTCATAACCTTCCCTACTCGTTGCATCTGTGGTAGGGACTTTCACACCTGGCCCTGAAATCTCTAAACCTGTACCCCAATTACCTGCCCAGTCTTCTCGATCACAGGAGGTTTCGCTTTTGCGTTCATCACACATACTAGTTGCATTAACCGAAATAGCCCCTTCTATTCCTGCTGGCCAATAAGGATCTAGCCCATCATTGCCACTAGAAAAAAATAATAAACAACCTTTCCCTCCCCTACCCTTTGTTGCAGCTTCAGTAATTGCCTGTTCCACAATTGCAGGATCACCTGGTAGCAAATTGATCAGAAACTGCGGAAATGCCCATGAATTACTCAATACATCTGCGTCTCCTTCCTGCCAGGCCCAACTAATACCTGTTGCCATCCAGTCGCTTGTTGAAAATGGTAAAACGGTCATAAGTGTATCGAGGTAATAGAATAAACGTACTGGTACCAAACTACAATCGTAAGCGACACCTGCCACCCCTTCTTCATTATTTCCTTTAGCTGCCAAAATACCCGCACAAGCAGTACCATGTCCATCCTGTTCATAATTAAAAGTAGGATAGCCCTTTGTATTCTCCCCTATTGCATCGAAACCCGTCACTAAATTATCTACTAAATCAATATGATTCGTATCTACCCCAGAATCAAGTACAGCAATACGAATATCAGGACTACCTGTCGTAATATCCCAAGCAGATACGACATTCATATCAGCATTAGGTTTTCCATTCCATTGAAGCGGGCCGCCTGTATTTAGCAAGGGCCATTGTCGTCCAAAATAGGTATCATCTACTTCAGCAGTTACCCGTGGATGTAATAGATAATTGGGTTCCGCATAATCGAATAAGCCCGATTGGTGTGCCGAAATAGCCATATCAAGAACAGTAAAGCTTGTTTCTTTTGTGGTTTTTATTCGATACACTTGTTGCAACCACTGATGTGGTTCTATACTACATACCCCTGCTCCACAAAAAAAGGCTTCGAGTAGGTCTTCATCTTGCTTCTCTTTTATACGTACAAAGAACTCACTGAGAATACCTAGTTCTTCCCCACTTGGGGTTTTGAAGAAGGGCGTTACTTGTTGAACGCTCTTTTCCTTTTTTAAAGCTTCTATTACCTGTTGGTAATTCTCTTTTCCTCCTCTTAATCGGAGGATAGTGGTATTCGTGTTCGGAATAGGTGTATGTGCTTGAGTTGCTCGCAAACCCTTCACTTTGCGATACAGATTATACTGGACATTCTCATCTATTCCTTCTTCAAAAGTAACAATACATTTTTTATCATCAATTTGTGTTGCATATTCGTTTTTCCAAGACGTAATAGCTCCTTGTGTAGGAAGGATATGTGCAAAAAATAGGCTGGAAATAAGGGTAAAGAAGTATTTCATATTTTTTTTTACTGGTTGGGAACTATTTAGAAAGTTGTCTAGTTAATGGTTTTGGTTGTATAAAAAACCACTTTTTATCATTTCTTATTTTATTATGAGAACTATCTATCCATATCACTCACCTTTTATCTGGATGCCATTGCGCTTCATTTCTTAAGCCGCAGTGGACAGTTCTCTTTTGTATCTACTAATTTCCTCTTTTTTTATTAGAAATTAAAACATGTTGTTTAACATGTGCTGACCACTGCGCTTGTCGGGCGACGTTTGAACGATTGACGATTCAACGATTAATGTGCGATGTGCGACGGAATGCTGCAGCCACAGGCTGCAATTTGTCGTATGAACCACCAGCGATGACGCTGGCGGCAACCCTTCGTCATCGCACCTCGCACGATCTACCGCGTTATACCTTTGTAAAAGCGATACATTTAATAATATACAATGTGTATCGCAAAAGAAAAGGTAAA
>JAHDCM010000392.1 GCA_020629895.1 Bacteroidota bacterium | reverse complement strand
CCCCATTTTAATTGAAAAAGATGCCACCAGCGTTTCACTCGTGGCATCTTTTTCAATTAAAATGGGGTCGGGCTATCCGCTTATAGTTGTCTCGTAGAAAAGCGGTTCGGCAATTACGCCTAGCAATGTCTTCCGTTGTCAGCCTTGCTAGGCGTTGCCTCACTCCCCTTCCACTTCGTCAAGCTATCGCTACTATCCCTCACGCAAGAACAAACTGACCAGAAACTTTTAATTGAATGAGCAAATCCTTTGCTTTACCCATTTCACTTCAATGAATAATTGTAATAATATTGTAATAATACACACATTGTTATAAATAAGCTACGAGCATTTATCTCATAAAAAAAAGAATTAAGTTAACAATTAGCTTAATTAATGATTTCTTTAGCATATTAATTAGCAAAATGTTATAAAAAAAATAACATTAAATATGTAGAAACATACTGTATTTTTTTTATTAAATTCCTCACCAATTATTATTTGTTTATATATAGGTAGCGCGCATACCTAACAAAGTTTGATAGAACTTTAGTATCTTGCAAGGCAGTTACTTACACAAACTAGATATACTTTATACATTAGCATCAAATTATACATTGTAGTCTCCGTACACTTATATTCAGTCGATTTTATTACTAGCTATTACCAATAATTTAATGGCATTGCTATGCCTACTTAACTACTATTTACCCAAATAATCAAGATACTTACTCAATTTAATTAACAAACCCTCTATCTAACAAACCCTTTTAAATTTTAACTATGAAGCTAATTTGTTTTTTTTTCACTCTATGTTGTATAGGCCATTCTTTTGTATATGCAACCCCTGAAACCGAGATCATCCAGATGAGTTGGACCAAATCTTATGGAGGCGATGCCCATGAAACGGTTCATGCTATGCTTAATACCAGTGATGGTGGTCAAATTTTGGTTGGCACAACTGCCTCGAAAGGTATTGGCAAAACAGATGGTTGGATTTTTAAAGTAGATGAGACTGGTGAGATTGTTTGGGAACGTACCATTGGCGGTAAAGAAGATGACACGCTATTGGATATTGTAGCCAATGATAAAGGTGGGTATATGCTCACTGGTACTACTTTTTCGAAAGGACATGGAAGTGCCGATATTTGGCTGGTTCGTATTGATGAGGTAGGAAATATGGATTGGAATATTGCTCTTGGTACTACCAAAACTGAAAAGGGAGGAGAAATCATTAAAAATGCAGATGGAGAATACGTTATCGCAGGTACTCGTCATTTGGGTAATTATACAGTAGGAGATTCTAGCCGTCGGTATGAACTAGCCCATTATATTTGGTTGATGAAGTTTGATGATGAGGCTAACCTGCTATGGGATGAGCGTGTACATGTGGATGCAATGTTGTATATCACTGATTTACATCAAACACAAGATGGTGGCTATATATTATCGGCAATTAGTAAAAAGGATGTGAAAAATGATGAGGATTCCTTTATCATGAAAATGGATAATGAAGGCTTGGTGATGTGGAAAAAATGGCTCGGACAAAAGGGGGTTCCCGATATGATTCATGGTATTTTACCCATGACTAATGGTACTTTTTTGCTGGCAGGTATTTCCATTAATAAAAATAATGAGGAAGATGCCAATGGGTGGCTCTTACTAATGGATGGTATGGGTTATGTCACTTGGGAAAAATTTTATGGTAATATAGGTAAAGGAGGTGATGAGTTTCACGCCATCAATCGCACGAAAGATAATTACATTTTGCTGGCGGGCTTAAATGGAGAGAGTTCTCTTTCGGAAGGAAGTATGTGGATGCTAAAAGCCAAACGCAACGGAGATATTGTGTGGGAACAGAAATTTGGACAGCAGGCTATTGAGAGAGCTTATGTTGTGTCGGTAAATAGGAATAATGAAATACTGGTTGCAGGCAATAGTGATTTACATGCTATTAGTAGCGAACCAGCACCTACTGATAATCATAAACTTGCTGCCGAGTCTACACCTGGCAATGTGCGCTTGGTAAAATATGCCCCTAAAAAGATACAAATAGCTCCAAAACAACAGACTCCTGTTACTACAGAACTATTTAATATTACTCAATAATTTTTTTTATTGCTCAAAGTTATACATTGTTATAACTTTGAGCATTATCATATATCATTGGAAGTCCATGCTTATAATTGGATCAATTTAATCACACCTTCATATCTATCTCTTTTCAAATTACTTTCAAACTCTACTTATTATTCACAATAATTGATGCCTCAATAAAATTTACTAGTTTATATTTTCTATTTCCCAGCCTTTAAATCCCTGTTTCATAGTCGTTTTGTACTAGTTTATCCATTGTCATAGATTTGCCACCTGAACTTAACAAAAAATAATTATGACAATACATAATTGCTAGTTAGGATATGCAGCAAGTTATGATTTCTCATTCTTTGGAATATCGTTTGTAAAAAACGAATTGGCTCTCTGCCTATTCATCCAAAGAATAATGTGAGATTTATTTTTTGGATTGTAATACTACTCGTCCGATTTTACTAATTTGAAAATAAACTACTATGAAATTATTTTGCCTATTGTTATGTATTCTTTTTTATAGTTTTTTCACCTTTGCCAATCATGGAGAGATTGTCCAATTAAACTGGGATACTCATTATCGTGTAAATGCCAATGAGACAGCCTATTCTAATATACCTACCGTTGATGGTGGACAAATTTGGGTAGGAAAAACTAGCGCGAAAGGTGCAGGAAAAGTGGATGGTTGGATTTACAAAACCGACCTCGTTGGTAATGTTTTGTGGGAACGTACTATTGGCGGAAAAGAAGATGATATATTACAAGATATTGTTCCCACTAAAGACGGTGGTTTTCTTGTTTCGGGAAGTACCAACTCAAAAGGCAATGGTTCTTTTGATGTATGGTTGTTGAAGGTAAACGCAGCTGGCATTTTAGAGTGGCATTCGACTTATGGCACTAAAAATAGTGAACAAGGGGGACGTTTATTAGTCAATGGAAATGGAGACTACATTTTAGCTGCTACTCGCCAATTTGGAAATTATGAAATGACCCTCTCTTCTTCTGCTTATCATCTGAAGCATTTTATTTGGTTGATGAAATTTGATGACAAGGGTACTATTTTATTTGATGAGCGTGTTCCTGTTGCCGAAAACATTAACATTACGGATCTACACCAAACATTGGAAGGTGGTTATATTTTATCTGGTGTTTCTGCGAATACAGAAAACAAGGTTACTCCTAGTGAGGCTTTTATTTTGAAATTAGATACGCAGGGGATTATTGTTTGGAAACGTTGGATAAAAAATGGGGCAGCGTCTAATATGATTCATGATATTTTACCACTTCAAAATAACACCTATTTATTGGCGGGTCATGCGGTGAATAAGCTAAATCAGGAGGATGTGAATGGCTTAGTGGTTTTTATTGATGGTATGGGAAATATTATTTGGGAAAAATTGTATGGAACGATTGGTACTAATGTGGAGGCTTTTCACGAGATTAGCCTTACTAAAGATTATCAAATTATGTTGAAGGGAAAACGTTATCAGGATGATATGCATACCAATAGTCCTGAGTGGAACGTGATTATGAATGTACATGGTGATGTATTGTGGCAGGAGTAAGACGATGAACGTCGATTGATCCCAGGCTGTCCAAAAACGCAAGATATTTGCCACTTTTGAGGTAACAAACCCAAGCCCTCCGAGGAGGG
>JAHDCM010000391.1:1244-3786 GCA_020629895.1 Bacteroidota bacterium | reverse complement strand
ACCTAACCACAAGTCAATCTTACATGCCAGACTTTTGCCACCTCCACTGTCATACCCAATTCTCGCTATTAGATGGAGCAGCGAGTATTCAGGATATGGTTAATAAAGCCGTTGCCGATGGGCAGCAAGCCATTGCCATTACCGATCATGGAAACATGTTCGGAGCTTTCCAATTTTATAATAAATGTACCAAAGCAGGAATCAAACCTATTATTGGTTGTGAGGTATATGTAGTAGAAGATCGCTTTCGACAAAGTTTTACAAAAGGCGAGCGCGATAAACGTTACCATCAATTATTGTTGGCTAAAGATGCAGAAGGATATAAAAATCTTTCTAAAATCTGTTCCATTGGCTTCATTGAAGGTCTTTATCGTACCTTTCCGCGTGTAGATATGGATATTATCCGTAAACATAGTAAGGGAATTATTGCAACGACTTGTTGTATTGGGGCGAAAGTGCCACAAACCATTTTATTTAAAGGAGAAGAAGAAGGAGAAAAAGTATTTAAAGAGTTTCTAGATATTTTTGGGGAGGATTATTACGTCGAATTACAGCGACATGAGATTGCTGATATTGATGGAACAGGATATAGTCAAGAAGATCTCAATCAGATTTTACTGAAATGGGCGAAGAAATATAATGTAAAGGTTATTGCAACCAATGATTCGCACTATGTGAACCAAGAGGATTATCAAGCGCATGATATTCTTTTATGTATTAATACAGGTAATTATCGAAGCACCCCCATTGGGTATGGACAAGGAATGCGATTTGGTTTTCCAAATGATAAATTTTGGTTCAAGACCAAAGACGAAATGCTAGAAATCTTTCAGGATGTTCCTTTTGCTTTAGATAACACGATGGAGATTGTTAGTAAAATTGATACCCCTAAACTGGCACGGGATATTCTCATGCCCAATTTCCAAATACCCGATCAATTTAACACCCAAGATGACTTCTTACGGCATCTTAGTTATGAAGGAGCCAAGAAAAAATATGGACATGAGTGGGAGCCTTTTGCAAAGGAACGGATCGACCATGAGTTAAAGATCATTGAAAATATGGGCTTTCCGGGTTACTTCCTTATTGTACAAGATTTCATACAGGCAGCAAAAGATATAGGTGTAGAAGTAGGGCCAGGTCGAGGATCGGCAGCAGGTTCAGCCGTTGCCTATTGCACAGGAATTACCAATATCGACCCTATCAAATACAACCTTCTATTTGAACGTTTCCTAAATCCAGAACGGGTATCTATGCCCGATATTGATATTGATTTTGATGATGAAGGCCGTCAAAAGGTGATTGATTATGTAGTCGAAAAATACGGACAAAATCAGGTAGCACAGATCATTACCTACGGAACCATGGCCGCTAAAAGCTCCATTCGTGATGTGGCGCGTGTGTTAGAACTTCCCCTTCCTGATGCCGATAAAATTGCCAAACTAGTACCCGAAGGCCCAAAAGTCAATTTGAAAAAGGCCTTCAAAGAAGTACCTGAGTTAGCTTCTTGGCGCAGTAATGAAAAAACGCCTTACGGTGAGACACTCAAAATGGCAGAAACACTCGAAGGATCAGTGCGACATCGAGGAATTCATGCAGCAGGGGTCATTATTGCTCCCGACGACTTAATGGAATATATTCCTGTTTGTACTGCCAAAGATGCCGATTTATGGGTGACACAATTTGATGGAAAGGTAGTAGAAGATGCAGGGATGTTGAAGATGGATTTCTTGGGATTAAAAACCCTGACTATCATCAAGGATGCTATTACCAATATGCATAACCGTTTTAGCATTGAGGAGATCAATGAGATGACCCCTGGTATTATCCCTGAAGGAGGCAAACGCATTGATCCCGACTTGATCGCTGAACAATTAGAGGATACGGAGACCTACGAGTTATTTCAACGAGGAGAAACAGTTGGAATCTTTCAGTTTGAGTCAGGCGGGATGCAGAAATACCTCAAGCAACTCAAACCTACTAATATTGAGGATTTAATTGCGATGAATGCCCTTTATCGCCCTGGCCCAATGGACTATATTCCTTCTTTCGTTAATCGAAAACATGGTCGTGAGCAAGTCGATTACCCACATGAATGGTTGGAGCCTATTTTGAAGCCTTCTTACGGTATTATGGTCTATCAGGAACAGATCATGCAGACGGCACAAATTATGGCGGGCTACTCGCTCGGACAAGCGGACTTACTACGTCGGGCAATGGGTAAAAAGAAGCTCGAAGAAATGCAACGACAACGGATTATTTTCCGTGATGGAGCAGGAGCCAAAGGGGTAGATAGTGATAAAGCCGATGAGATTTTCGACATCATGGAGAAGTTTGCCGCTTATGGTTTTAACCGTTCCCACTCTGCCGCCTATTCTTTTGTTGCTTTCCAAACAGCCTACCTAAAAGCCCATTACCCCGCCGAATATATGGCATCGGTACTCACACACAATATGAATGATATTAAGAAGGTCAACTTCTTTTTGAGTGAGTGTAACCGTATGAAGCTAACGACCACCATTCCTGATATCAATGAAAGTAA
>JAHDCM010000391.1:0-1144 GCA_020629895.1 Bacteroidota bacterium | reverse complement strand
CGTTTACTCTCGTCTGTTATGGATGAACAAGCTAAAAGTGTAAGTATCAAAGTCTCACTAGAAGCCATTACGATCCAGTGGATAAATCGACTGAGTGCCGTTTGTAAGAAGAACCCTGGTAAGTTGGGTTTGACCATCGAGGTAATTGATATGAAAAACCGCAATAAACTTAGTTTCTTCTCTAAAAATCACCAAATTACGCTCACTAAAGAGGTCATTGATGTCTTAGATAATCTACCAGGCATGAGTTATCATATTCACTCATAAATTAAAACACCAATCCTCCATCTACATTCAATACCGTACCTGTGATAAATGCCGCTTCTTCTGAAGCCAAAAAAACATACGCATTGGCAATATCTACTGCTTGCCCCATTCGAGCCAAAGGAGTTTTTGCGACTAGTTGTTCCATGATCACGTCAGGTACGGTTTCCACCATTTCCGTTTGAATAAATCCAGGAGCTACTGCATTTACCGTAATTCCCTTACGCCCAAATTCACGCGCCCAAACCTTCGTCATTCCAATGACCCCTGCCTTTGCCGCCACATAATTTGTTTGTCCAAAATTACCATAATGCGCCACTACTGAAGCCGCATTCAAAATACGTCCCCAACCATTCTCCGTCATCAACGAATACACCGCTTTTGTACAATTAAACACCCCCGTCAAATTCACATCTATCACCTGCTGCCACTGTTGCGCTGACATTCTTTTCAAAGAAGCATCTCGCGTAATTCCCGCATTATTCACCAAAATATCAATACTTCCAAAATCGTGATACACCTCATTTGCCGCTTCTATCACTTCCTCCAAGTTAGCTGTATTCACCCGATAAAATCGAACTAATTGCTCCCCATTTGCTAAGTTATTTACAAGCTCCATACCTGTCTGGTCATCAATATCCCAAATCGCCACCTTTGCTCCCTCTTCCAAAAAACGTTTGGCAGTCGCTTTTCCAATTCCCCTAGCTCCACCCGTTATAATCGCTGTTTTACCCAATAATCTCATAAGTCATTATTTATTTTTAGCCGCAAGATAATCATTTTTTGGGCGTGCCCTTTTTTCGCCTTGTGCCTGTTAATGCGTTCACGCATCGACAGGCACAAGGCGAAAAAAGGTCGGGCTATCCGCTTGTAGTTGCCT
>JAHDCM010000390.1 GCA_020629895.1 Bacteroidota bacterium | reverse complement strand
ACCTGACACCTCAATCTTTCTTCAACACAATCAATTCTGCATAAGCCTCATTCAAGCCATCAATCATTTCATTCCATTTTGGAAACTGATCTTTTGAAAGCAGGAGATAGTTCATATATACTTCATGATCAACTCTAATTTTTCCATCCTCCTCAAAATGCTTAATGGTAAATCCAAACGCGTCATCTTCATATTTGAAGGTTGGAGGTAAATATTCAACCGCATAACCATCTGGAATCTGCAAGGCAATATTTAATCGCTCAATATACTTATATTCATTTTCTTTAGCCAGTTTTCGCTTCTTTATATCCAGCTTACCATTCTCATATTTGCGATCAAGGTTTAGATTTACATAAATCTTATTCCCCGCCTGCGTTACATAGCTCGGAATTTCAAAGTCATAGGCCACTTCTATTGCATCATCGGGCTTGAAAAAGCCATTTTCATTGAGATTCGAAACCTCAAATTTATTACTGCCTTTCAATAAAAACTCATCGAAAAAGTGCGGATTATTGTTCGCCTGCGCCCGTAAGCGAGCATATTCGGTAAATACCTTTTTGTAGCCTGTAAAACGAGCCTTTCCATTACCCTTCAGTGAACGTCCGTCAATACGCAAGGCTATTTCCTCCTCTTCTATATTTTTCTTCATACCAATAATAGGTACTTTCACAATTTCAAACTTCTCCCGATTCAAGCCAATTAAGGCTTCTTTTCCTTGAATCATAGAAGTGGGGTAGGTAAATGGAACATACTCACCCGTAGCATCCAAAAAGACATATTCTCCATTGAGTTCAGTAGTTGCGATCATGTGATTATCGACAATAGGAGAAGGAATTTCGTGATACGAATAAGGGCGATCACGCGTGCCTATCCATGTCAGCCAAGCAGGAATTTTGGCTATTTTCAACATTTCAACCGTAAGGCTACTCATATCTTTACAATCGCCATATTTTTTATGACACACATCCTTTGCCTCTCTAGGAATAAAACCACCTAAGCCATCTTCAAAGGCGACATACTTGATGTTTTGTTGTACCCACTGAAAAATACGTTTTACCTTTTCCTCTTCAGTATCTGCTCCTTTCAATAATTCAGTAACAATTGCTTTGAGTTGATTATCTTCTTCTTGATTAATATCCTTTACCAATGACTGATACCAACTATATAAACTAGATACATCTTTTAATACTTCTGTTTTATTACCTTGTTTATCGGTTACCTGATTGATATAAATCGCAACATGTGGTTCATAGTAACTAACATGTGGTGCGCCTGGTTCTATGGTCATCGCTGCCATATTTTTAGCCGTCCAACGGTAAACATTGCGTCCTCCCTTACTCAACTTCTCAAATTTAATGGCGTCTGTTTCGTTGCCAAGTAAGGTATGGGTAATGGTTACATTTTCAGGAAAGCTTACCGTATAAGTAGCAGCTAATACAGGAATATAGGAGCTAAAAAAGAAAGCCCCTAAAAAGTGCGGGTCTTTGGTAAATTCGGTATATTTAAGAGCGGTAATGGCATTCGATTGAACCGCAGGGAAGGTAAATTGCAATTCTTTATGATCTGAAACAAAAATACTATTGCCCAAATCGTCTCGTTCTTCAAAATTTTGTACTTTATATTCCTCATACTTGGGCTTACGTCCTAGTTTAATAGGTACTTTCGTTTTGGCTTCAATATTTTTTATTTCCTCAAAAGAGGTATAATGAATCGTTTTATCCGCGTACATTTGCGCTCGTGGATCACTAATAAACAACATTTCCTCTTTGACTTGTTTGGAGATTTGCCATTCTCCATTTACAAAGTCTATTTTTAGAAAATTGTCCTTTTGTAAAAAAACAGCATCCTCTTTGGGAAACTGTTGTTTTATTTTTTCAGGATTAATATTTTGAGCTTCTATAAAAGAGGTGGTCAGCAAAAACAAGGAGATAAGAAGAGCAAGTGATAGTCTCATAAGTGCTTTTATTGGCGATGGATGGAATTTAAAAAATAGAACCACAACATTGATACCATTTGTATCATTCAGAAACGTCTTAGGTGAATAGATAGTTCATTACTTTAGTAACGTTCAAAAGTTTACATTATTTTTATAAACAGCGAGCAATCAAACCCATTATTATGGAGGACAAGCAACCAAATGAGCAGATGCCATTAAGTGAACTTGAACAAAAGGATTTTGACAGTTACAAAACATGGATCAATCAGTTTAAAATTGAAAGCTGGCAACCCGAATTGGTTGTTTCAGGGGTGGCTATTTTTGCTACTATTCAGCTTGCTGGCTTCATTGGGCAGATTTTTAAGATAGCACAAGCCAATACCGATGGTATCTTTCAATTGACCAGCTACGTCATCTGTTACTACCTACAAATTATGATTTTTGCCCTCATGCTCAATTTTATCTTTCATTTTATCTTACGTACTTTTTGGATCGGCATTATCGGATTAAAAGCAGCTTATCCACAAGGCATTGATTTTGATAAAATATCAGCTACTTCTCCCTATTTCAAAAAAGCCTATAAAGAACAACTAAAAGACATTAATCATTTCTCTTGGCAATTAGATCGTTTATGTAGTGGACTATTTTCCTTCTCTTTCATGGGCGTATTAATTTTGTTAGGCTCTATTATACTAGTCGTTCTTTCACAGGTGATTACTTATGGCATCCTCGCCCTATTTCCAATAAGTGATATAAAAGCACAATCAAAAATACTAGTTGCTACCTTAATGGTACTATTCATCCCCTCCTTTTCAAGCATCCTCGCCCTATTTCCTGGTATTAAAAACAATGAACGAATCAATAAAGTCCTCTTCTTCATCTATTGGCATGTCAATCCAATTTATTTTCTGTTTGTAAAGCCCTTTCACTATGTCTCACTAACCTTTGGTGCCAATCTCAACTTCAAAAAATACTCTCTCCTCATTGCCATCTACATGTTTTTCTTAATGACAGGATTTCAATATTATAGTACCATCAACTCCGATGTAGCATTAGACCGAAAAGCACAACTAAAAACCAATCGTGCCTTTTTATCCAATCCGAGTTCTTTGAACACCGTCAATAGCAATATGTACGATAACCTTAGAGGCGATGAAAACATTCAAATAGCAGCTATTCAATCAGACGTTATTTACGATGACTATATCCGCCTATTGGTCAACTATCCCAAAAAGGAAGAGCGATGGTTACTAGAACTTTGCCCACAAACACCCAAACAATATGTACCAGACTCCCTATCAAAATCGGAAAAACGCAAACAAAAAGACGAATACGCACTACAATGTTTTCAAAAATACCTGCAAATTGAACTAGATGGAACCATACAATCCAATGTGGACTGGCTTTTTTACAATCACTCTGGTAACAAAGAAATCGGACTCATTACCTATATCCCCATTCAACAACAAAAAATAGGAAAACACATATTAAGTGTCAAAAAAAATACCCCGAAAGATACCGATCCATATCCCAAAGATATCGACATCCCTTTTTGGATTGGTACTCAATAAGAATAGGCATCCCTTTATCTTATATGCACCCTTACTCAAGCTCCCGATCTATCATCTTGACCACCTCTTTAATAGCTGATTTAGCAAATGAATAACGCTTTATTTTGTAATCTCTATACGCGCTAGTTTGATCTAAAAGCATCTGGAATTTAGTGTCTTTTTTTACCGCCTCAAAATTTAAGGGAACATAACCAATGGTCTGGTATTGACCCTCATTGCGACTATCTTTATGCGGATAAGTATAATCTTCGTTAGCATAAATTCTACTCCCTACGGTATCAT
>JAHDCM010000389.1 GCA_020629895.1 Bacteroidota bacterium | reverse complement strand
AAGTATATGTCATTGCATTTGTACAAGATGAAAATACAAAAGCGGTTTTGAATGCTGGATCAAGTTGGGGTCAGATAACAATTAAAGAGGATGACCCGAAAGAGGATACGACTACTGGTTTGGAAGAGGACGATTTATGGGACTTGGCTTGGTTGTATCCCAATCCGATCGAAAATCAATTACAGATCCGCACAAAGGCAGCACAAGGCATTTCACAAATTCGCATTTTTGACGTAAGTGGGAAGGAAATACTTCAACAAACATTTCCTATTTCTTCTGAACAAAATTATATGGTAAGCGTTAATGATTTGCTAAGTGGCATTTATTTTGTTTACATAGAGATAGCTGGCCAATGGGTTGCGAAACGGATAGTGAAGCAATAAAATAGGCAAGAATGTTACGCTTATCTTCTAATCACTCATTATTTTTGATTTAAAAAGTTGGAATTTATTAAAAAGGGTTATAAATTTAGCCCCGTAATAAAATACACTACTCATGAAACACACATTATTTACTTGTTGCTGTTGTTGTTGTCTACTTCGAACCTAATCTGCGGGAACAGTAAACTTGTGTCTAAATAATAAAAAAAAAGCCTTTCCGCACCTGTGGAAAGGCTTTTTTGCATTCAACCTTTTTTAAAAGTCGAGCTAATGGTCAAACCTACCAAATCACACTCCATAGATAATCATACTGCCTTGTTAAATCGTTTGGCTGAGATAGCTCCGTTTGTAGGAAATACCCCCTTATTTCCAATTCGCAATGTGTACCAGAAAAAAGGCGTGCAAATTTATGCCAAATTGGAGTGGCAGCAGTTTGGAGGGAGTGTAAAAGCTCGACCTGCTTTTAATATTTTCAAAAATGCGGTGCAAGATGGTTTGGTAGACCGCAATAAACATTTGCTAGATGCGACAAGTGGAAATACAGGTATTGCTTATGCCTCGATTGGTGCGGCATTAGGTATTCCTGTCACGCTTTGTCTACCTGCCAATGCCTCGAAAGAACGCAAAATGATTTTGACCTCGCTCGGTGTCCATATTGAGTACACTTCTCGATTTGATGGTACTGATGGCGCACAACTTCGAGCAAAAGAAATGAAGGAAGAGTTTGGAGATAAATACTATTATGCCGACCAATACGGTAATGATAATAATTGGAAAGCGCATTATGAAAATACTGCGGTCGAAATTTATACACAAACCAATCGACAGGTCACGCATTTTGTAGCAGGCTTAGGCACTACGGGTACTTTTATGGGTACCACGCGGCGGCTTCACGAACTCAATCCTGCTATTCAATGTGTATCTATTGAACCAGATATTGCCTTGCATGGCTTAGAAGGTTGGAAGCACATGGAAACCGCAAAAGTACCTGCTATTTATGATTCGAGTATTGCCGATCAACATATTACTGTTGACACGCTTGCCGCTTATGATATGATTAAAAAATTTGCCCAAAAAGAGGGCATTTTATTAAGCCCATCGGCAGCAGCCAACCTAGCAGGGGCGATTAAAATTGCCGAACAGATTGATGAGGGGGTGATTGTAACCATGTTTGCAGATAATGCCGAAAAATATAGTGAGGTGATGAATCATTTGTTCTTTTAAGGATTGAGGGAAATTATATTAACTATTTATTGAAATCAACTAAATCATGCATAAAATTTCTATCTCTCCAGAAGCGAGAGAACTGATGATAAAAGATGGAAAGGACACCTTTCCGAATGAGTGCTGTGGCTTCTTTTACGGGCAAGATGGTGAGATACGCAACATCACACTTGCCAAAGAGGTGATCAATAGCAAAGAGGGCGATCAACGTCGCCGCTTCGAAATTTCTCCCCTAGCTTATATGAAAGCCGAACAGTATGCCCTTGAAAACAATCTGACTTTATTGGGCGTTTACCACTCGCATCCCAATCATCCTGCCATTCCTTCGGTACATGATTTGGCAAAAGCAATGCCTTATTTTTCCTATATCATTGTTTCGATCATGGAAGGAGAATTCAATGTATTACGGTCGTGGCGATTGAATGAGGAGAAGGGAGAATTTGAGGAGGAAGAGGTATTGTCATAAATTGCGTTTTCACCTCACTTGACATTTGTGCAATGGACTAAAATCCTAACACCTAATAAAAAATATTTTTAAACATATAAACTTTAATTACTAAAATGGCTAAAATTATTATTCCAACCCCGTTAAGAAAATTTACGAACAGTCAATCTTCGTTTGAATCAGAAGCAGTAACCGTTCGTGCAGTCGTACAAGATTTAGTAGACAGCAATCCCTCACTAGGCCCACAAATTTTGGATGACAAGGGAGATATCCGCTCTTTCATTCGCATTTTTGTAGGCGAGGAAGATATTAACGTATTAGATGGCGCACAAACTGCGGTCAGTGCAGGAAGTGTCATCAGTATTGTACCTGCTATTGCAGGCGGATCAAAGTAACCTAAATTCATTCAATCATTTCATAATCAACAGTCATGTCAAATAATTCTAATGGAACCGGCTTTTCCAAAGAAGAGCTGGCGCGATATAGTCGTCATATTATTATTCCCGAATTCAATATCGAAGGACAACGAAAACTCAAAGAAGCCAAAGTATTATGCATTGGTTCAGGTGGTTTAGGGAGTCCACTACTCTTGTACTTAGCCGCTGCGGGTGTTGGCACACTAGGCATTGTCGATTTCGATGTTGTAGATGATAGCAATTTACAGCGTCAGGTATTATTTACCGTTGAAGATGTTGGAAAGTCAAAGGCAGAAACCGCGAAAAAGCGATTATTAGCCCTCAATCCCTACATCACCATCAATGTCTACGATACCAAATTAACCTCCGAAAATGCCCTCGAAATTTTCAAAGATTACGATGTCATTGCCGATGGCACCGATAATTTCCCAACTCGCTATTTGGTCAATGATGCTTGTGTATTGCTAGGAAAACCCAATATCTACGCCTCTATTTTCCGATTCGAAGGACAAGTGTCTGTCTTTAATTACAAAGATGAATCAGGCGAATTTGGCCCTAACTACCGCGACCTTTTCCCAGAACCACCACCAGCCGAATTGGTACCAAACTGTGCCGAAGGAGGCGTTATTGGGGTATTACCTGGTATCATGGGTAGTTTACAAGCCAATGAGGTTATTAAGGTAGTAACAAAAGTGGGTGAGCCTTTGTCGGGTAAGTTGTTCTTATTTGATGCTGCCACTTTCCAAACGCGTACCCTGAAAGTGTACAAAAACAAAAATAATCCGTTGACGGGTGACAATCCTACCCAAACAGAACTCATTGATTATGTACAGTTTTGTGCCGTCCAATTACCAGGAGCCAAAAAGGCAAGCGAGTTGCGAGAGGTAAAAGAATTAAGCGTTCAAGAACTAGAACAGTGGAACAATCTTGGTACCGATTATCAACTCATTGATGTACGAGAATCTTACGAGTATGATATTGTGAATTTGAATGGGGAGTTAATTCCATTAAGCAAGGTGGCTGAAAAAGAAAATGTCGCCAAAATCGCTACCGATAAAAAGGTCGTCGTTCACTGTCGTACTGGCAAACGTAGCGCAGACGCTATTCGTGAGTTAGAAAACTTATTTGGTTTTGACAATCTCTACAATTTAAAAGGTGGTGTTGTTGCGTGGGCAAAAGAAATTGACCAAAGCCTACCTACCTATTAATTATTATTTGTTGGGCGTGTCCCCATTTCGCATATTTTGCCGCCCGTTCATGCGTCCACGCATGAACTCAGGCGGACAAAATACACGAAATGGGGTCGGGCTATCCGCTTGTAGTTGGCTT
>JAHDCM010000388.1 GCA_020629895.1 Bacteroidota bacterium | reverse complement strand
TCAATCGTCCTCTCCCTGTAATTCTTTAATTTGTGACAACAAAGTCGTTTGCTGATGCTTCTCAATCGGAATTTGCAAACCCTCTAAAATCTTTGTTTTGATATTTTTGAATCGAACAGGTACCAAGTTTCCATTTTGCACATAATGGTCATTGATAGACTTTAAATGATCAATCACATACTGTGCAATTTTAGCTCCTTTTTCAGGGGCATCTGCTTGGTAATAATAAATCGCCATTTCAAAATCAAGATAATGATAGGGCGATTTTTTATGTGGAATCAATTCCTCTGCACGGTCTAGTAATTTAATGGTTCTTGCATGATCGCCTTCTTGTAATAAATCTCTAGCAAGTTGTTGGAACAAACGACGGCTATTTTGACAAACACGGTCAGCATTACTTTGTACACTTCGGTCATAAATGACGCGTTTAGGGGAAACAGGAATCGCTTCTAGTTTAAAGTTCTCCATTAAGTTTTCATACAACACATCTACATTCGACGTACTAAACAACTGATTGGTCTGCCCCATATCTGTCGAGTAATCTACCAATCGCGTAACGGTACCTTCCAACAATCCATATTCATCTAATCCCATCATATCCCCTTTAGAAACCGTTGTTGCAAAATAAATCGGTGCTTTCCAATCATTTCCCGCTAAAATATCAAGCAACATCAACTGCCCTTTTAGCAAATAACGGGACAATACAATACTGATCCCTTCTGCTGACTTTTCTTCTCCTGGGATGTGTAAAAACTTGGTTGGTAAGGTGTAAATCGTGTCTTTACTGATTTGCTCCACTACCCGCCCTTTGTCATCCTTAATTGCCGTCATAAAGTCCAATAAATTCATTGGTTTACTAGGCTTTTTGGGATCATTATCATACAACACAAAATTACACTTATTGGCTGCAATTTTTTGGTCGGGCAGAAACTGCGGAAAATCCTGATACCTTGCTCGTAACATTTCATTGTAATAAGCAGTATTCAGCAAGCTTGTATTCAGCACTTTTATATCGGTGCGATATTCTTCTTTTTGTTGTAAATACCATAACGGGTAGGTATCATTATCTCCTCTAGTAAACAAAATGGCGTTTTCGTCACAATGATCAAGAAAGTTGCGGGCAAAAGATAAGATAAAGGGACTATATAAGTCTTTTTCCAAATACTTCATCGCCTTTTTTTCCTCTTGTACCGACATCAATACTTGCCAAGCATATACATTTTCGTTACTCCATTTGGTATGAATATCTCCTACAATCGTCTCGTATCCCGGATTGCGTTTAGCAAGTGTGCCATAAGCATCAATCGCCAAATTGACATACTTAATAAACTGGTTGACATTTTTTGAAGGCACTTTCTGATAAGCAGGAAAATGAGCTGCATCTGGATTTTTTACAGGGCCATAATCTTTTCGTAAAAAGCTCATGGCATAGGCCGAAGCAGCACGCCCTACCCCTTCTAAAATGGTATCAGGTTGTTGGTCAAAGCGTTTTCCAAATTCATTGATTACATCATACTCCCAACCTGCATAACCATAGTAAGGACAACGGCTCATATTATATGCATACCGCTTATAATGCGTACTTAGATAGTTTTTTTGGTTTTTCAAACTTCTACCATGTTCCGCTTGGCTGATTGCCTTTTTCACCTCCTGAAATTTCCCATCATCTTTCGACCAAAATAAGGCCTCTTCTTTTATCTTTCCATGCATATCCTGCACATTGACATACCAACCATCTGTTTTTTTAGCAAACTGTAATTGGTGCATTTTTCCTTTATAATTATACTTCTCAAAGAAGCTTTGCACAATTGATTTATAACTAGGCATTTGATGTTGTGCTACACTCCATGTACTAGCCGTCAAGAGGATAAATAGGATTAAAAGGTATTTTCTCATTGCTTAATATTTTAGCACAAAAGTACATAAAAAAAAGGGACTTACATATAACTGTAAGTCCCTCTTCATTATTTCAATAATCGTATTAATTACTAAGGAATGAAGATTAAACAACTTTACATTTTTGGCTGCTTCTTTTTGTACCTATCTTTGTTAGAAAGCCTCGCCGATGCGCTGCATCGCCTACGTTTTCCGCCTCGTTAGGCACAAAAACAATCTATCCAAATAATTGTAAAGTTATTTTTTCATCATTCCTAATGGCTATGTCCATGAGAAGCAGGATCATGAGAACCAAGTACTTCTACTTTAAACTTTAACACTGAATTAGGTGGAATTTTAGCCCCTGCTCCTCTTGGGCCATAGGCTAACTTAGAAGGAATTAATAGGATTCCTTTTCCGCCATTTTTAAACAATGGAATTCCTTCTGTCCAACCTGGAATGACTCGACGTAATCCGAAGTGTGCGGGTTTTCCGCGATCATAAGAAGAGTCAAACTTAGAACCATCTAAAAGTGTACCTTCATAATGCACATTCACATCGTAATTAGGCTTAATTTCTCCTGTTCCTTCTTTTTCAACAATATAGTATAATCCAGAAGCCGTTTTCTGTGCCTCTAAGTTATTATCTTTCAAATACTTTTGAATAATATCATCATCAATTTTTGCTTGATCGTTACCTGCTACTTTAGGAGCAGGTGCAGGTTTAGCTGCCTCTTTCTTTGCTTCCGTTTTCGATTCAATTTTCGCGTCTTCTTTTGGAGCATCACCTCCTTTATCAGCACCTGCCTGACATCCTACGGTAATGACTGCTGCTGTTAATAGTAAATAAAAAAAAGATTTCATGTTTTGGTAAATTAAAATTTAGATAAGTGATTGAAGGGATATACAAATATCATGCGAAGTTACTAAATACTTAATTAAAGTCACTACTTATCCTCTCCAATCTAATCAAACAAACGCAATTGCTTGGGTCTTGATCGCTCCTGATCTCCAGGCCATACAGGCATCTCGCCCACCTGTTTGGCTCCTTCTATTTTGGTAGTCAACACTCGCATCACCTCATGAAATCGCCTTGCCAATTGTGGGGCAAACTCATCACCTGGACTATGCATAAAAATAAAGGGTGTTTTTCCTTCCTTCATCCACTGGATCGTTTGAGTTGCAAGCAATTGAATTTGCGTTTCATTCGGCTCAATATCACGATGTCCAATATAGCGCAAAAAAGGATGTTGAGCAGTCGCGTTCAGTCGTCGTGGCATTCGCGGTTTTTTAGTTTGAGCAGTACGGGTAAAACCATCCGTAGCATTGATGGCGTATAGTTCTACTGTATCGAAATGCGCGCGGTTGATCTGGTATTTTTCGAGGAGGTCATTGAGCCGATTTTCCTGTTTATCTTCATCATAAAAATCGAGGTGACGCACTTCTAGGGAATAGGTAAAACCACTTGGGAGAAGTGGTAAGAACTGTTCTAGTCGTCGCATTCCCGATTTATTAAAGGAGGGCGGCAATTGGATGAAATACTGCCCTACTTTTTCGGCAATCACTTCCATCTGTTCAAAAAAATGTTGCGTTTCGGCAGCTACGTCTCGTAACTTATAGTCGTGCGTAATGATTTTGGGTAACTTGAAAGAAAAGCGAAAGTATTCAGGGGTCTCTTGCCGCCACTTATTGAGCCATTCTTGACGTGGCATGGAATAAAAGGTGCTGTTAGCCTCTACTGTGTTGAATACTTGTGCGTATTGGGGTAAGTAGTCGCGGGGCTTGGCTTTTTTGGTAAAGAGGCTGCCTTGCCAGTCTTTATTTCCCCACATAGGGCAACCGAGATAATAATTTTTGAGCATAGAAGTGGGGGTATTTGAATCATATAAGAAATGAAAGCGTATTTACCGCGTTATACCTTTGTAAAAAGCAGACATTTTCAAAAAAAATATCTATA
>JAHDCM010000387.1 GCA_020629895.1 Bacteroidota bacterium | reverse complement strand
TGAATGATTGTAGGGGCGATCCCTTGTGGTCGCCCAATTCTGAATGATTGAATGGAGCTGCCGCCAGCGTCATCGCTGGTGGTTTATCCGACAAATGCCGACCGGAACCTTTGCATGGAGCATCGTTTATTACAAAATGTATCACTTTTACAAAGGTATCTTGTAATTTAGTAGTATCAAATACTAATTAAACGACTTAACTCTATGAAAACCAATTTATCTACTATCCTACTTTTATTCATCAGTTGCACTCTATTTGCCCAAGAAACACGTACTAATAAAGTGTTAATTATAGGCATAGATGGTTGCCGCCCCGATGCTCTACTTGCTGCCCACACTCCTCATATAGATCGACTTTGTGAAAATGGAACCTACTCTTGGGATGCCCTAAATGATCGTATTACAGTTAGTGGGCCAGGGTGGTCGTCTATGCTAACAGGAGTATGGCCCAATAAACATGGAGTAACAGATAATCTATTTACTGGACGCAACTATGAGGAGTATCCGCCGCTCTTTCAACGAATAGAAGCGTATAACCCGGATTTAGAAACCATCTGTATCAGCCAATGGCCTTTTATTGGGTTGATTATGGCAAGGGAAGCAGTGGATACCATGTATGCCATTGGAGATGAAACCCATTTGGTAACCGAGGCAGCCATTGATGCCTTGAAAAACCGCAATCCTGATCTTTTATTTCTCCACTTTGATGACGTAGATCATGCAGGACATGCAGATGGATTTAGTGCTGAAATACCCGAATATATCGCAGCCATTGAGGAGGTAGATGAAGCCATTGGTGCGGTAATGGCAACCCTAAAAGCACGGCCTACTTATGATAACGAAAATTGGCTTATTTTATCATCAACCGATCATGGAGGTATTGGTACAGGACATGGTGGAGAAACATTTGAAGAGAGGAATATCTTTTTTATCGCAAGTGGTGATTATATTCCCAATCAAGAAATTAAACGAGATAGTGTACAAGCAGGAGAAACTTGGGTCTATGATTATTCAAGAACCCCCAGAGTGGTGGATATTGCCTTATCAGCTTTAGAGCATTTATGCATACCTGTTGAAAGTAATTGGTTATTAGATGGTAAATCAGTAGGTGTGACTTGTCAATCTGTTGTAACTGGTATAGAAGAAGTCAAAGCAGATATATCTATTGCTTATCCCAATCCAATAAAGGCAGGAGGTAGCTGTTATATACACTTAGAAGAAGTAGCACCAACTACTAGGCTACAAGTAGCACTGTATGACCTAAAAGGACAAAAAATACTAGATGATACTCCATTTCTTAATGCCTCAAATATTACATTACCAAAAGAGATGGTAGCAGGAATTTATTTTATGAAAATTATTACGCCCGACCAACAGGTGCGACAACTCAAATTATTTGTAACACCTTAAAAACTCTAAAGGCTTTTCTATCGGAATATATTGGTCAGGTAATACACTAGGAGAATATTTCTTTTTACTAAAATCATTAAGCGTTAATAGACCAAGAGCTAAACGGCGTTTATCTACCTCCTCTAGGTTGCCAATAGGATTAAAATTATCACTATCCTCTTTATTATACTGCCCATATCGCTGTTCTCCTTTCTGACTTACCATACAACGGTTGTCAATCATAATGGCATAAGCCGCAGGAAAAAAGTTACCTGTCTTTATTTCTTGCTCTAGTAACTCCTTGAAGTAATTCCAGCCCCATTCATTGTGGGTAGTTGTATGTGTCAACAACATACAAAACGTTTGATAACCTTCTGGTCCTATCGCATGATACTGAGGAAAGCCTTTTTGTTCGACCAAATCGACTAAACGATGCATATTGATGGAATCGACCATCAACACATACTCGTAAGTTAATGTATCTCCTGGTTTATATACCGAAGCGCGTACAAACTGTTCTGCGGAGTACATCTCGCGCAATTCCATGTACAAGTTGACATCCATTTGGTTAACATAGCTTTGTCGTTTTTTTGGGTAATCACGCTCTAAAACGCGCCATCCTTTCGATCGTTTCCACTTTTGAAAATAAGGAGAAAAAACAGCCCGTTCCCAGTTGTCCCCACCTGTTGTAAAAGCCCTTTCCAACCATTCAAAAGCTACCTTTTTTTTTCCTAAACAAGCGTAGGTTTCTGCCAAACCAAAATAATGTTGAGGTAACAAGGCTTGTTCCTCCATTAAAGATTCGTACAACTGTAAACTAGCTCGACAATCACCTTCTCCCAAAAGTAACACTGCTTTACTAATGCGATAATAATAACAAGGGGTGTATTGTGCCTGTGCTGTTAGAGAAGAAAGGGATAAAACAATGAAAAACGTCCAGAAATACTGCATAAACGAGGCGGTTTCATGACAAAGAAGCTTGCCACATTTAATACAACAATAAAAACGCCATAAAAGTGTATGGAGAGCATTGAATTATTCGAATCCGACACGCTGTAAAAAATGTAACCAAAGTCTATACAACTTTTACCTAACTTTATAACACATTAAGACAGTCTCTAAAAAAACGTTAATAATTGTCCATTTTCAAATTCAAAACTCAATACACCATGAAAAGAACTACACGTTTTTTTTCGATGCTTACTTTAGGAATTATCATAGTGAGCATGATCGCTTCTTGTACTAGTTCCAAGCAAGTAAGTTGTCCTACCTTTAAAGACAAAAAACAAACCAATGCCTTTGCTTTTAATAAACATAAAAAGCAAATAAAGAAAAAACAAAAAAGTAAGAAGGATAAAACACGTTTGGCCTTTAATTTAAGTAAGAAGCAGAAAGCTCCTCAACCAATAGTAGTAAAACAAAACCGTACAGTCAATGAGGTCGCAACACTTCAAGCAATTTCTAGTACAACTATTACTGCAAATGTTTCGACACCTCAACAACCAATTAAAGAAGTACAAGCTTGGGTTAATCCATTGCCTAATCGTTTAGATTATGCTTTAGCACAAGTAGAAGTGGAGGATGCACTAATTGTAGAGTCGGGAGAAACTGCATCTGCCAAATCTGTTGCCCCCCAAGTACCTAGCCCATCTATTCCTCAACTTTCGAGTTCGTCTGTTTCTTCCGCACGTATTGTTACTACCCCTGAACTTCCAAAAGCATCTGTTACTCCTGCTCGTATTGCTTCAGTACCTAAGCACTCTCTTCCTGTTTCGTCGCCAGTTGTTGCTTCTCCTGACCATTCGCTTACCGCTAGTACTACTAGTACACCCATTGCAAATGCCGCAGCAGATATAGTTGAATATTTAGCTCCACCCCCAGCTGCTAATGCCAGTAAAAAAGAGATTAAAAAAGCGGTGCGTAAACAGAAACGTGTGGAGAAACTAGCCGTAAAAGCTGAGAAGAAGTTTGATAAAATGATAGATAAGCAAATGAAAGGGAAATTTCCTGATCAAGGAGAAGGGAAAAGTCAGTTAATAGCCTTAGTATTGCTCTTGTTTTTGGGAGGATTTGCGGCACATCGTTTTTATTTGGGCTATATTGGTATAGCCATTGCTCAAATCTTAACACTTGGCGGCTGTGGTATATGGCTAATCATTGATTTAGTGCGTATTATAACAGGTGATTTACAGCCCAAAGATGGCCCTTATGGAAAAACATTAGATGATTATTAAAAAAATAAGTACAATAATACCTAAGTGGCTAAAAGTAGGCGTATTAGTGGTGATTCCATTAGTACTCCTACTTTTGCCTGCCAATTACTTTGATGAAGGACAAAGTATTTGCCTATCTGTATTATTATTTGAACAAGAATGTATGGGCTGTGGTATGACTCGCGCTTGTATGCATTTAATACATGGTGATTTTCATATAGCAGCCCAATTTAACAAGCTCAGTTTTGTGGTCTTACCTTT
>JAHDCM010000386.1 GCA_020629895.1 Bacteroidota bacterium | reverse complement strand
TAGGCGTTTAGCAGCCCTAGCCCCTACGAGGCAACTACAAGTGGATAGCCCGACCGAAAAAAACAAAAAGCGCAACCACTGTAAAACAGTGATTGCGCTTTTTGTTTTTTTCGGGTACGCCCCCAAAATTATAAAAAGTGGTCAATGGTCGATTACTAGTGGAGAATCGCTAAAAAAGAGGCTTGAAAGCCTTTATTTCTGGGCTATCCACTCTTCAAAACGTAGTACTTCATAGCGCGAAAAATCCCAAACAAGCTCCCCTTTGGCGGTGGTGAGTTTTTGTAGGGCTGTTTGTTCGGTTTCTCTTATTTTTTGGAAATCGCCATTATGTCGAAGTAGCGCGGCAGCTATTTTGTGGATGATTTTGGCTCTGGCTACTCCTTGTTTTTCGCGTTCGATGAGTTTGCGAAAGTTTTCAAGTTCGAAGCTGAGGTGGTAGTATTCTTGTTGTTCGAAGGCGATATAAATTTGTAGTAGTTTGTAGGCAATGGCTCCATCTGCTTTATTTTTGGTCATTTCGGTACATTTTAGAAGGGCTTCTTGGGCTTGTGGGTATTGTTTTTGGTAGAAGTGGAGGTAGGCTTGGTAAAAGTGGCTTTCGACGGTAATGGGCGTTACAACTTTACCCATTTTATTTTGGAAGTTGGTTGCTAAACATTGGGCAGCTTCTTGGTATTGGGCAAGGTAGAGGTGGGCATGAAAGTAGACGATCATCATTTTATAATGATTGACGGTATGTGGGGGCGAGTATTGAAGGGCGGTTTCTTTTAGTGTAATGGCTTCTTGGTAATTGCCAATGGCGATATAGGCGAATAAGAGTTGTACGTATGCTTTGGGCAGTGCTGTCTCATCGACTTTTTTCCCATTTTGAGCAATGGCAATATATTGATGTATAAAGGGGATGGCTTTGGTAGGTTGGTAGATAAATTGGTTGTAGTAGGCAATGGTTGCGTCGTAGTAATAGGCTGCGACGACTTTTGAGCTACTTTTTTCATGTAGCTCTTTCAGTTTTTGGACATACTTTTGTGCATTTTTGATGAGTTCGGTTTCATTGTTTTCGGCTAGGAAATAGGGATGCCAAAAACGGGAGTGGTATTCTTCGGCTTTAATAATTTCTTGGTATAACTGAAAACAGGCTGCGATACCATCATTATATTTATCAAAGGCGGGTGGCCCTTCTAACCAGGTTTTATTTCTCCTTAAATGGATGCGTGCTTGAATTTCTAAATGAGGAAATTCATAGTCTTGGGCTATTTGCAGGGCTTTCAATAGTAATTTGTCGGCTTGTTGTAGTAATTGACGGTGAACGAGGATACGTCCTTGTGTGATGAGTTTTTCGCAGGCAAGGTAGTTTTGGGCATTGAGCGCGCGGTATTGTTGGGAGGCTTCGGGGAGTAGTAAGATGGCTAATATATCTTTTCGAAGGCGTTTTTTTAGGTGTGAAAACTTGGAGTCAGGTGCTTTTTTATAAATTTTTTTGGCAGCCTCTAAGTCGGTTGTTACTTTTTTTCCGACGATTAGATTTAATAACTCTAGCTTTCTATTCTGTTCCCCGTTTTTCTTTACCTGATATAATTGACGTAATAATCGCAATTCTACGGGCTTTAATTTTTCGATGAGCTGTGTCAATTGCTCCATAGGGGCTTTGTGTTTGTAAGTGATTGATAATAATTTATTTAGATACAAAAAATGCTCCTAATTAAGTAGAAACTGTGTCATTTTAGGTATTGTTTTTTCCTATCGTATATATTCAACTAAGCTTAACTTTGAATATCTGTTGTTGTTAATTGATCATATACAGGAGGAACCACTGTTTACTCTAGTTATATGCGTTACTTTCCGCAACATGAAGCATTTATCAGTTTTGCTTTTAATGGAGATTCAGAAAATGAGAACCTTGAAGATTATATGTATAAACTGCATCAACGCTTATTAAATATCATATTGGAGTAAAAAACATGGTTTGATACAACGTTTCTTCTTCCTTTGATACCACTTAACAAAATCAATCACTATGCATACAATTAACTACTACGCAGGCGCAATACTTTTATTGCTGCTATTGAGTTCTACGGCTACTTATGCACAAGAAAGTCCCCAGGCGTCTTTTGAGTTTCGACTAGGCGTCGCTCCTACTATTTTGAAAGACCAAAATTTTAGCCAGTTAAGACTGACAGGAAGCCCACTCTTTTTGACCCTACAATATGAAAAACAAAAAGGAAACCGTTTGTGGCAATTTGCCTTTACCCCAGGCTATGGAAAAATAAAAATCAAGGATGGCTTTTTTCCTACGGATGATGTGCAATTAAACATGCACTTGATATACGCACAAGCTATTCGAAATGTAGCCATTGGAGATGACTTTGGATTATATCTGGGAGGGAAATTGCGTTCAAGTACGCGGATCTTAATTTATGATGGTTTTGAGAATGGAGGTTGGCTCACCACACAAGGACTCGACTTATTTGCTCGATTCCATTATCCCATAGGAGATAAGCACCAATTAGAAGCCAATATTTCCTACCCTTTATTTGCCTTTGTTGCGCGTCCACCTTATGGGGGCTATGATTCTTATGTTTATGAGAATAGTAATAATGTACCTAAAGTGATTTACTCGCGTGCCAATTTTGAAACAGGAGCTACCTATGTACATCCACAAATTGGTGTACATTATCGTTATCAACTCAACAAAATGAGTATTGTTGCTTCGTGGGACATGGCCTATGTCAGCTATCAAGAGGTAAAACCGATCCAGTCTTTTTCTCATGCGTTAGGAGTTGGATTGCGCTTTAAAGTCGGAAGTAATAAATAATCATTATTCATTCTTTGCACATTACACAAAAAAATAATCATGACCACTATCAAATATACACTACTCCTTTTTACTGCACTAATTGGTTGCGCATTATCTAGCTGTCTAAAGGATACTATTGACAATGAGCTAGAAAGCAATTTCCAATATCTATGGGATGAATTTGATCAAAACTATGCCGTTTTCAAACCCCGAAAAATAGACTGGGATTCCATGTATCAAATTTATCACCCCCAGGCAGTCGCGGCCAGTACAGAAGCCGAACTATGGGATATTTGTACGGAAATGCTTGATGCACTAGATGATGGACACGTAGACCTTTATGGTAGAGATGGTGAAAGTTTTAGTTCTGGTTTTACCAACTGGGAAAGAACAGCCCTACGTGAATTTAAGTGGGAAACAACCAAAGAGTATTTGGAAGAAGTAAAAGAATTTACCTACGAATACGAAGGGAGAACTTTTCAATTAGGAGCGATTGGAAAAGTGAAAGGTAGTAACTTAGCTTATGTGCGCATCCAAGAAACAGAAGGTGATGGCAATGGTTGGGAAGATGATATGCTAAAACAACTAGCCGCCTATTCCGATACCGATGGACTTATTTTTGATATTCGCACCAATGGTGGGGGAGAAGATAGTTTTGCCGATAAAATTGCAGGAGCATTGGTGACAGAAGAGAAGTTAGCTTATCGTATCTATGATAAAAATGGCCCAGGACATGAGGACTTTGCCGAACCAACAGAACATTTTATCAAAAAAGTAGGGGACTTTCAATACACCAAACCCATTGTAGTACTTACCAATCACTTTGTAGCCAGTGCTGCCGAAGTACTGCTGTTATACCTACAAACACAAGATCATATTACTATTATGGGGGATAGTACTCTCAATGCTTTTTCTAGTATTTCGTTTCTGCGATTTATGCCCAATGGTTGGTCATTTGCCCTTTCGCACCAACGCTATGTCATGCCAAACGGATTTGCGCCAGAAGGAACAGGAATTGTGCCAGATATCTACTTTCGTAATGATACAAATGATGTTAACAAAGGCGTTGATCAACTCCTTGAAAAAGGAATAGACGAATTACAATA
>JAHDCM010000385.1 GCA_020629895.1 Bacteroidota bacterium | reverse complement strand
ACTTATCTCATAGGTTGAGAATAAGGTTGTAATTGTGCCTTCAATGCTTTACGAGCAAAGAAAATACGGCTTTTTACCGTTCCTAAAGGAAGCTTCAAGTGATCGGCTATTTCATGATATTTGTAACCTGTATAAAACATGGTGAAAGGAACCTTGTAATCTGCACTTAAATTGTTGATGGCATGCGTCAAATCCTCCATCACAAAATTCCCTTCTGCCCGATTATTGGTCGCATTTCCTGCCGAATTAATATAATAATGATTATCAGTAGTGTCTATTAAGGTGTTGTGTTTAACTTTTTTGCGGTATTTGTTGATAAAGATATTGCGCATAATTGTGAAAAGCCATGCCTTTAAATTAGTACCTTCTTTAAACTTTTCTCGATTAGACAAGGCACGAAGCATCGTTTCTTGTAATAAATCCTTAGCTCCATCCATATCTTTGGTTAGATTGATCGCATAAGGTTGTAAATTGGAAGAAAGGCTAATAACGGAACGATTAAAGTCTAACATCTTATCTTGTTTAAGTTTTTAATGGACTTGTTAAACAAAAATAACAAAGAGTTAAACAAAAAGCAAATTTAATATTCAATTGTTATTGGAAATAGTGAAAGTTTGAAGTGTGTTTATGGACTTTTTTGATAGTAATATTCAAAAAGAATCAACAAAAAAGCCTCGCAATCAATAATTTATGAGAAAAGCATGTTGTTATGAGGATGAATAAGAAGGAGGGAGAAAAAAGTGTTAAAAAATGTTGTTTTATTTTTTCAAGCAAAGGTTAAACAGTCTGTTTGCTTGTTTAGTCTTTGTTTAAGGCTTTTTGTGTAGCAATATGCTAGTTGGAGATTAAACAAGCTGTTTAGTTGTTTAACCTTTGTTTAAGGCTTTCGTATAGCAATATGCCAGTTGCCACAGAAACATTATACGAATCAAAGTCACCAGCAATAGGAATTCTAACAGCAGTATCTGCTAGGTCTAAATGCTTAGGTCGAATACCTTCGCCTTCTGCTCCAAGTAAAATGGCAGTAGGGATCGTCCAATCAACTTGATCTACTAAGTGATCGGTTTCTAAAATACTAGCAACTATTTGTAATCCATTGTATTTTAAAAAATGGATGGCTTTGTCTAAGAAGCGGACTTTACAGATGGGAATTTTTTCAATAGCTCCTGCCGAAGCTTTCATGGCGTCGGCATTGATAGAGGCAGATCCTTTGGCAGTGATGACTACCCCATGTGCGCCTGCACACAAAGCAGAACGACAAATGGCTCCGAAGTTGCGTACATCGGTAATACCATCACATAATAAGAATAGTGGCACCTCGCCGCGATCATAAACATGAGCGAGAATATCTTCTAATTGAAAGTATTGAATAAGCGAAACGATGCCGACTACTCCTTGATGGTTTTTGCGCGTTAGTCGGTTGAGTTTTTCGGTAGGAACACGCATAACAGGAATCCCTTCGTCTTTTGCCAATTCGAGGACACTATTGGAGTAGGCACCCCGCATTCCTTTTTGGAGAAATATTTTATCAAATCCGCGCCCTGCTTTGAGAGCTTCTAGTAAAGGATGTTTACCAAATATTAGTTGCGATTCGCGTGCTTTAGTTGATCTTCGTTTCATTTGGCGAAGATACGTAGTTTATAAGTAGTTATCGACTAAGGTTGCGAATTTGTCCTTGTCGCCACTCAAATACTGCTTGATGCCATGCCGCTTCATAATTCATATCTCGATTTAGCACATAGTGATTATAAGTAAACGGAGAGGGTTTGCGGTAAAAACTAAATTGTATAGCGGGTCGTGAAGGGGTGCCTACATAGCTCCAGTGTTCGGCTGTACCTGTTTTAATGACCTGATCAGGTTCGCCATAAATAATAAAAATAAGTCCACGATCTGTTTGCCAGCCCTCTTTATAAGTGGTAAAAAATTGATTGGCGCGTTGTACGCGTCCGTAATATTCGCGAATCAATACTTTTCCTCTTTCAGGACTTCCAGCTCGTTGTAACCAAAATTTATCCAAAGAACGTTTTAAGTTTTCAGATTCCAGAAGGCGTTCATACTCTTTTTTGCGAGTGATAAATCGCAGGCATTCGACCATGTCTCGTGCGCGGGTCAATTTTGGATAATCAGAGGCAACAGATAAGATACTGCGTCCGCCCACTTTTTGCCCTTTTTTGCGAATTAGGTATAAGCCCAAACTATCGAGTGTGATAGATTGTTGGATTTCAAAACTATTATGTGCAGCAGGTAGTTTTTCGGGTGGAACATCTTGTATAAATGGCGGACGAGCTAGGCGACTTATAGGACGGTAAAAGTAAACATCAAAGCCTATTGTATCTCCTTTTTGGTGTTGTATTTTTAAGCGAGTGCCTTGTTTGGCATAACTCGCTGTATATACCATCGAATCAGCTAAACTGGTCAATAAATAATTGCTTTCTACGGTAGGGGAAAGCTTATCAATCATTAACTCGGCTCTGAATTGTTGTTTAGTGGTCGCATCTACCGCAGCACTTTTGATTAAATAACGATTGGCAGCAGGCAGGTAAATACGTTTGCTAAATTGTACTTTCTCTCTGGATAGATTTTTTTTAGGACGAGCAGTAAAGGATAAGCTATCTACAAAGATCGCTTTGTCATCTACAAGGGCTTTTACTTCGTAAAATACTAGTAAATGGGCTTGTTGGGCTTTGTGAAATCGTAAATTGTTACTAGGTATTTCCCAATAAATAGTTGTGGAATCATTGCCTAGATAGTGATTACTCATATCCATACGTGGAGCAATGGAGTTGTTGCTGTATAAGTAGGCTACATTTTGTATATCTCTACTGGGGGTACACGCGCTTCCTAGCAATAGTAATAATGCTATTAATATCAAAAACTCCCTATTCATAAGTATTGATTTAGAAGGGAATATAAAATTTTTGGGGAAGGGGAATGTATGGATTTATATGATGAGGCAAAGATAGGTCTTATTCTTATAAATTAAAAAAAACTTGCTTGTTGTTCTCTGAATCCTGACTTCTGACGACTATTAGAACTTGTAAATCATTAAACACTTTGTTACTTTTATGGTCTAACTCGCTGGTTTACTTTGTCTTTTGCACCTCTTTTGACAAATACTTTTATCATAAAAAATAAAATCATGAAAAAAATTCTGTTTGTATTTTTGATTAGCTCGCTTAGTTTTGGAGCTTGCACCTCTACGGATATTTTACGTACCGTAGAGGATGTCCTAGGAGGCACAGGAGGAGGAAGCGTTACCCAAGCTGAAATTGTAAAAGGGTTGAAACAAGCCTTACATTTTGGCATCTCGAATGGTGCGCAAAAGGTATCTCTTAAAGATGGCTTTTTTAAAAATGCGAAAATCAAGATTCCATTTCCACCTGAAGTAACAAAAGTAGGAAATACCCTGCGCGATTTAGGAATGGGAAAAATGGTAGATAATGTTGTTTTATCGTTGAATCGGGCTGCTGAAGATGCTTCGAAAAGTGCGAAAGATATTTTTGTAACAGCCATTAAGCAAATGACGATTCAAGATGCAATGGGTATTCTAAAAGGGGAGCAAGATGCAGCAACTCAATTTTTGAAGCGCACCACTTCGCAGCAACTGACTACTGCTTTTCAGCCTGTTATCAAGCGTTCATTAGATAAGGTGGATGCGACAAAATATTGGGATGATGTGTTTACGCGTTACAACAAAATTCCGATGGTAAAAAAACAAGTCAATACCGATTTGACAGGTTATGTAACCGAAAAAGCGTTGGATGGATTGTTTGTAATGGTAGCACAGGAAGAGGCAAAAATTCGTAAAGATCCTTTGGCGCGTACCACTGATATTTTGAAAAGGGTATTTAAGTTACAAGACAAGTAATCCATACTTTATATACATACTTAACATGAAACAGCCGACCAGCAATATTTGTTGGTCGGCT
>JAHDCM010000384.1 GCA_020629895.1 Bacteroidota bacterium | reverse complement strand
GCTTTGCTAGAAAAACTACTATCTACCTTTCGGTCCTTACTTGACCAATTACTAAAAAAAGCACCTGAAGACGCGCATGTCATTGAGGAAGTGCGCGATAAAGTGGTTATTCCTGATGAATATGCCCTGCGTTTTACCCTCAATCCATTGGAGGAGACGAGCGACTTGGTAAATCGGGAAGAAGAGCTACAAATGTTGCAACAAACCTATGAAAACTGGAAGATTACACACAATCCAGTATTATTGGTTGCAGAAGCGGGTACGGGTATGACCTCTTTTCTTTTTCATGCGCAACGCACCAATTTCCCAGACGCCATTCTCATTGAAGATGACATTCATATCAGTTCACACAATGAACTAACTCACTTACTAAAAGAAAAACTTCAACTCTCAGATGTTCGTAATTTGAAAGATATTGAACAAGAGTTGGAAGATAAAGAGGAGACGCTGGTCGTTATTTTCGAAAATGTAGAACGCTTGTTTATGCGCCGCATTCATGGCTTCAACCTCCTCAAAGACTTTTTACTTTTTGTTCATGCCACCAAGCGTAGCATCTACTGGATGATTACTATCAATAAGTATAGCTATTACTATCTCGACCGAAGTATGGACATTTCGTCCAATTTTTTATCCATTATTCGTTTGCAATCATTTCGCCCCAAACATATTGAGCAGGTATTACTCAAACGCAATGAGGATTTGGAGCTTGTGTTTCTTAAACCCGCAGAAATGTCAACTATTTTTGCACGTCGCTTGCGAAGTAGCAATGATAGTGCTTATAAGCAAACGATTCTTCGAGAACATTTCTTCAACCGTTTATATGATTTTGCCAAAGGGAATATCTCGCGTTCCATTCTCTTTTGGATGAACTCTATTGCCCGTATCACTGACACCAAAATATACCTCAAGGCATTTACCCCCAAACTCACGGGTTCTATCCCCTTAGATGAGTTGTTTGTACTGGAAGCGATTATGCAACATACCTCTCTTTCTCCTAAAGAGTTGGAGTTGGTGCTTCGCCAATCTAGTAAGAATAGTAAATTATTGTTGGAGTTTTTGTCGGAAAAGAAGTTGGTGATCCCGAAATATTATGATGATAAAAAACGATTCGAGTATCAAATTAACCCGATGTATCTGAATGAGATAAAACAATTATTTCACAGTCGGTTGAATCGAAATTTTTAGAGAGAGGTGCGAAGATTGCGCATTTTCATCGCACAATACAAAAATAACGCTATGTCCCATTTAAAATATTATCTCCTCACCTTCCTTCTCTTTTTTTGGCAGCTCCCCCTCTATGCCCAAGAGGCGACTGATGCGGTGGAAGAAGTAGGCGAAAACGTAGGCGAGAATGTAGGAGAAACGCTAGAAACCGCTAAAGACCTTATCTCCCCCACTCGTATTCTAGCGATCCTTATCATTTTATTAGCGGTGCTGTTTATCGTTCGCATCAACAATACTTTTTTTGATTATCTAGCGGAACGCCTCAATCGTTATCGCTTACGCATTTTGCGTCTAAAGCCGATTATCAATATCCTTATTTGGATAGTCGCTATATATAGTATCGTTGTCACTTTATTTAATGTAAAAGCAGAAGCCCTCTATGCACTCGGAGCTTCTTCGGCACTGGCATTGGGTTTTGCTTCTCAGGATATTCTAAAAAATATTTTTGGTGGGTTTATGATCATCCTAGATCGTCCTTTTCAAATTGGAGACCGCATACAAATTGGCAGTCATTATGGAGAGGTGGTGAGCATTGGACTACGTACTACGGAGATCAACACCTTAGATGATTCGATTGTAACGATTCCGAATTCGCTTATTATTAGTGATACTGTATCTAATGCAAATACAGGTGCATTAGACTGTATGGTGGTGGTAGATATTTGGTTACCTATTAATATTCCCGTAGAGCTAGTACGTAAAGTTACCTACGAAGCAGCGGTTACCTCTCGCTACCTTAATATAGACAAAAAGGTAATAGTTCTCTTTTTTGATCATTTTGATAAAGAACCTGCTACCAATGTAAAGGTGAAAGCTTATGTGTTAGATGCTAGATATGAAAAAGCCTTTGCTGGCGACGTAACAGAAGCAGCAAAGGCAGCATTGCGAGAAGCGAAGATTTATAATACATGACGCTACAAGGTAGCATCATTTTATCGTCAATCGTTTCACTTTTTACTTATTTTTTCGGGCTTTACGACGCATTTCTCGTTTGTATTTACACTTATTGCACTTGATATTAAAAACTTTACGGTCTTTAATTTTAGTACCATCAGATAGTTCTAGTTCTAAATCTATCACATACTTCCCATTCTTCTTAAAGTCGTACTGAAACGCTTGATTAGACGATTTTTTACGTCGATTCACTTGCCAATCAATCTCCTTAATTTCAACTGTTTTATTGATATTAAAATCTAGGGCTACTTTGCGACAAGCAGTCGTAGAAATAATTGTCGCCGCTGGTTTTACTTTATTATCGCCTGGCTTGGGCGGTTTAGGCGGATTAACAGGCGGATCAGTAGGATTAACAGGTGGATCAGTAGGATTAGTAGGCTTTCCTCCCCCTATTGATTTAGGAATACTCACTCTTTGTTCGTGAAATACTTTTTTTCCATTGACCCAATTAACAGAAAGTAAAATATTAAACTCTCCATAGGTTTTGTATTGGTGAACCCCTGCTTGTGGAGCCGTTTCTCTAAACGCGTTACTAGGATCATCTTTACTACTGATGATGGTACCATCCCCAAAATTCCATTCCCAAGTATCAATTCCAATGGTTGGAAAAATACTTGGGCGATAACTTACTGTTGCTTTTGCCTCATTTACATCTACCCCAAAACTGGCCATATAACTTGGTTCACTATTACTTTTTTGCAATCTAGCCGTTCCACCCATTACTACTGCATAAGGTTGCGCGCCAAATTTCGTATCAATATATTTTCCTAAAATCCGCAAGGTATAATCCCCTTTTTCAGGAAAGTTGATACGGATACGTTGTACATTATTCTGTACATCCATTGGGTCGCTTTCCAATCCATTGGGCAGCAAGGTATTTCCTTTCGGATCAAGGAGTTGCATACGCAGATGGTTCACAATACTCCCTTCAATTAAAGGATCTGGTGGATCGTGATAAACCATCGTAATACTCAAAGGCATATTACGATTTTCGATTGAAAAGGTAAAATCTTCATACTCACCTGTATTCTTCAAGCCTTCACCCTTTGGAGAGACATAGTAGCTCATTTGAGCATTAGCAGGGCGTAGGCTATTATCAATATTTACCAAGCCCCAACCAATGGTATTTTCTGGAAAATCTATTAATGTTGCTTTGGTGGTATTGGCTAGTCTTATTTCTGCATCTCCAGCAGCAGTTGTATTGGTTAGTTCTAGTTCAGAACCTCGCAAAGTGGAAGCGTCATCTAAAGGCACATTACTCAATGGCACTGCCCCATTTACGATTGTTGCCCGAATCAGGGTTGCAGGAATATAGCTAAGTCTTTCTTCCTTTTGAAAATATTCACGCACTAGGGCTGCCGCCCCTGCGGTGAGGGGTGTTGCCATACTAGTACCTGATACAGTTGCATAATTGGGATGATCTGGATTCGGTTTAAATTCTCGATTCAATTCACCACTGCTATATGTAGAGGTAATATCTACTCCAGGTGCGATAATATCTGGTTTGATTCGATTGGTAGGTACTGGACCATAACTACTAAAAGGAGCTTTTTGGCTATCTGCTTTAGCTGCACCAACACTCAATACGTTTTTTGCACACGCCTGAATAGAAATCGACTTATCGTCGAATATCTCTCCAATATTTCCAGCGGCAAATAATAAGGTCATATCTTGCTTATCCCAAGCATAGGCATCTATTTCATGTGTTTTGGCATTGTAAACCGTTTCTACACATTTACAAATATCTCCCTCTAAACAAGTACACACGTCTCC
>JAHDCM010000383.1 GCA_020629895.1 Bacteroidota bacterium | reverse complement strand
ACTATCCCTCACGCAAAATCAATAATTGGATGAATGCATGACAGGATGACTGGATAATTACGCCTACTCAATCACCCAGTCACCCAACCACCCAATCACCCAACCATCATCACCCATGTCCGAATTCTTCAAAATACGAGGTAAGCTCCCCAAACGAACCCATCTCATGCTAGAGATAGCAGGTTTTTTACTTATTCTATTGATTTGGTTCTTACTAACCAATATAAAAACCTCTGACAACCTCGACTTAGGAAGCGGGCAATTTAATACCTATTACAAAAACATTGTCAAACAAGACCTCGACTCCGTATATACACTCATTTACAATAAAAAAGAGGTCAATACCAAAGAACTAAGTCCTGTATTTTCCGAAATCGCCCAAGAAAAAGGCACCCTGCTACTATTCAGTAATACCGCCAACCGAACCGCCATCCAATCACTCACCGAACAACATTCAGGTATCAATGTGGTGGCCATGCAAGTACAAGGAGATGAACAAGATGATACCTTTAATCAAATTCTCAACTTTACAGGTGCTAGTATCATTACCGACGATTTTTTCACCGAAGATATTGAAGGAGAAATTACGACGAGTTTTACAGGCGATGCAGGAGAAGTTAGCCTCGCCAATGAAGGGGTACAGTTCAAAAATACCAATCCACTATTTAGCAAATCTATTTTACCATCGCCCATTGCAGTCGTAAAAGCCTATAAGCCCTTATGGACAGAGAACAACTTGGCCTATCATACGATGTTTTCTGTTTCACTCAATCTCATGGGGTACTTAGTGGCGATACTCATTGCTGTTCCACTAGGGTTTCTCATTGGTTTATTCCCCTTTTTTAGAGGCTTATTTAGCCGCAATGTAGATGCCTTACGTTTCATACCACTCACTGCAGTAACAGGACTTTTTATGGCTTGGTTTGGTTTGGGCGTAGGAATGAAAATTGCCTTCCTAGCCTTTGGTATCATTGTATATCTCCTACCAGTTGTGGTACAGCGAATTGACGAACTAGACAAAGTATATTTGCAGACAACTTATACAATGGGAGCCAGTCAATGGCAGCAAATAAAAACGGTTTTTCTCCCTGCCATACTTTCCAAAATATCAGATGATATTCGCGTATTGGTGGCCATTTCATGGACGTATATCATTGTAGCAGAAATGCTTAATGCCTCTGATGGTGGTATTGGAGCATTAGTGTACACCTCTGCTCGTCAAAGCCACATTGACAAGGTATTTGCCATCTTGATTATCATTATTCTAATTGGTTTTATCCAAGATCTTTTGTTCCGCTTATTAGATCGCTTCCTATTCCCATTCAAACACCAACAAAATAAATAATACCACATCATTATGGCTACATTTACTGACACCCAACACGCCAATATCGTCGAGTTACGTAATATTTCGCAATCGTATGATGGTGGTAAAACTTACATCCTCCAAGACTTTCAATTACTAGTAGAGGACAAACCCAACCAAGGACAATTTGTCGTCATTTTAGGCGTATCTGGTTGCGGAAAATCAACCGTATTGCGTTATATTGCTGGTTTACAAAAACCTACAAAAGGAGAAGTATTATTTGATGGGCGTGCAAGAACAGAAGAAGATAAAGTAGGCATGGTCTTTCAAAAATACTCTTCCCTACCCTGGATGTCGGTATTGGATAATGTAGCTTTAGGTTTACAATATCAAGGAATAAGTAAATCGGAGCGCAGAGATCGCGCAAGAGAGATGATAAAGAAGGTAGGGCTAGAAGGACATGAATGGAAGTATGCACAATACCCTACGCTTTCGGGCGGGCAGTTGCAACGGGTAGCCATTGCTCGTAGTTTACTTGCCAATCCGCGCATCCTACTCATGGATGAACCTTTTGGCGCACTAGATGTGAATACGCGTATTCGAATGCAGGATATGTTATTGAAAATATGGCACGAGGTACATCCAACCATTATTTTTGTAACACACGATATTGCTGAAGCGGTTTATCTAGGAGATGATATTTACGTCATGAAAACGACTCCCTCTAAAATTGTGCATCATGTAAAGGTAGATTTACCCAAAGAACGAAGCCGAGAAATAAAACGAACTCCCCGCTTCGTTGACTTGGTTTATGATATTGAAGATAAAATGGTGAATTTATATAAAGAAGCAAATCTAAAATATAGATAAGATACTACTTACGATGCCTTTAACAGCCGTCTCACACGGCTAGTCAATTCATTGGGACTAAATGGCTTATTTACAAAGTCATCTGCCCCTAAATTGAACGCTTCTAGTACAATATTTTCTTGCCCTGCCTCTGATAAGACAATAATGGGTAAGCTGCTATTTTCTTTTGTTCGAACATGCGAAATGACCTCTAAGCCTGTTGCAAAGGGCATCATAACATCAGTAATAATCAAATCTGGCAGTTCTCCTGTTAGCATATCTATGGCAATTTTACCATTATCGGCTGTAATAACTTCAAAGCCTACCTTTTTTAGGCGAAAAGCAAGTGCTTTCAATAGAAGTTCTTCATCCTCTGCAATTAATATTCTCATGATTAGCGAGTTTTATGAACACTCATAGTAGATGTTTGACTCACTACACGAGCATTCGGATTATGTGATTTGTGATAAATGAGCAACCGCCTCCTTCGATACGGTGATTATTTTTTGAATTGTTGGTTTTAGTAATTTTATAGCTACTTTTTTGCGAGCAGCCGTTTCTACCTCTTCCAACTGTTCGTAGATAGGCATACCTATCATGCGAGCTGTCGATTTAAATTTATGAGCCACCTGCCGCACTTCTTCATGATCTGCATTTTGCATTGCTTGTTCCAGTCGAGCCATGCGTTTCGGAATCAACATAATTGCCATTTCGATGCTCTCTTTGATAAATTCTTGATCGCCTCCACTTAACTCTTCTAAATAATTTAAATTGATAATTGATTTGGTTGCCATAATAAGGGTTTCTATAGGGTGATTTAAAAAATATTTTATACTACATTCTTCTATATCAACATTCTTGCCAATTTATTCGTTTTTAGTTCTATAAATTTACGTACATTTACATGACATACAAAAGGGCGTACAAAGTACTGTTCATCGGATTTTAAGTACCAAATCTAACACACTCTATTCTTTTACGTTTTTATCTACTAAACCGTTACAAACATGACAAAAGGTTGGTGTTTTTGCCTCTCTCAAATAAGTATATTTTGTTTCTTTTTACTAGTTATTTCTTGTGGAAGACATGGCGAGGAAGACCCTGGTGTTTCATGGGGTGATCGTGACAAACTAATTCGTGGCACATGGAATTTAGAGGGTTATACATTTGATGAAACCTCTACTTATCAAAGAACTACGAATATCAATTTTGTGTCTTGTGATACCGCTGGTCAAAGTGGTACAAAAGTGCAAAATATTTTTCGGCAAGATAATTACACTGATACTATCTTAAATAGCACCGTAGTAGATAATAATCCGAACGATAATGAGTCTTTTGCCTATGAAATTGGACTTATTTATCGACTAAGGATTAATAAGAAAGGAACTTATGACTGTATTGGGAAATATGCCTTTTTTGATACAGGTCGTGCAGCAGTGGTAGAAGGTGAATTTTCTTCAGAAGGAAATACGTGGTACTGGGAACGAAGCCATAAAGAACGTTGGGCATTAACCTTGTCCAATTTTCCAGTCATTGATAGCGAATCTATCGAAACAGATGGTTCCCCTGTTCGCTCCGTAGCCAGTCAAACATTTAATGTACTTCGCCTTGCTCCTAAAGAAATGTGGCTCGATTTTTCGGCTAAAGAAAAGGAATCCTATACACAAGAATTTGACCCCTTTCAAGTAGGCCCACAAACCAATTGTATTTCCAAAGTACAGTATCGAAAGGATGTAGATCGAAATGCTGAGTATCGTTTTAAGGAGTATAATGGAGATTGGGAAATTGAATAGGACGTTTTGTAAAACGTCTTAGTAAATGGAAGGAAAACAGCCTAG
>JAHDCM010000382.1 GCA_020629895.1 Bacteroidota bacterium | reverse complement strand
CCTCTTTACTTAGGCTAAGGTATATAGGATATTTATTTAAGATAATTTAGGATTGATAAAACAATAACTAAATACTATGCTAGTTAACTATTCAGAATCAAATAAGATTAATATTGACCACTAAGATAACTAATTTTTACAAGTATCTTACTATTTATCAATAGTTTTCATTTTCTTAGCGGTCTTACTACTTTTAAATGACAATTTAGTTATAAGCGAAGACCACTAATTTATCTATTTTTGTTTTTAATTATTATTTATGGGTATCTACGAGCAAAAATCACAATGGAAACTAGGGCTACTATTAGCCGCTATTCTGATTATTGCAACCTCCTTACTTTATACCAATCGTCTTGCACGTAATTTAGCAGAAGAAGAACGCCAAAAGTTAAAACTGCTATACAATACGCTCAAAGACATGAATAATATTTTGTATGAAGACCCTAGCAAATTAGGGCAAGGCGGACACGGGCATGGACATGCCTATACTTTTATGATGAGTGTTACCAAATCAAACACGAGTATTCCTGTCATTCTCACCAATGCTGAAGGTAAAATCACCAGCCACAAAAACCTAAATGACAATATTCCCTCCTCTCCCAAAAATAAAGCTGACTCTAGTTATTTGTATCGTCAATTAGCTACGATGAAAAATACCTATGAACCCATCCAAATGATGTCAAAAACATTGGGAGACGATGGCAAAGTATATGAACAAGAACAATATATCTATTATAACGATTCCAAATTTCTATATCAACTCAAAATCTACCCTTTCATCCAATTAGGCATTATATCTTTATTTCTAGGTATTGCTTACCTCGCTTTTAGTGCCGCCAGACGGGCCGAGCAAAATAAAGTTTGGCTAGGAATGGCCAAAGAAACTGCCCACCAATTAGGAACCCCCATTTCTTCAATGGTTGGATGGGTAGAATTACTAAAAGTAGCCGACGACCCAAGCGGTACTGCCCAGATGGCAGGCACCGAACTGAATAAGGATGTAAAACGACTTGAGAAAATTGCTGAACGTTTTTCCAAGATAGGCTCCAAACCTGAATTAAAATCGACCAATATTGTCGAACTCACTGAACGCACCGTCAATTATGTGCGTCGCAGAGCCTCCAATAAAATTGAGATTACTTACGAATATAGCAACAATCCTATTTTGGTCAATCTCAACGGTATTTTGTTCGATTGGGTCATCGAAAATTTATTGAAAAATGCCCTTGATGCAATGGAAAGTGAAGGCAAAATAAGCGTCGAATTAAAAGAGGAAAACAATAACGTACTCATCAGTGTTACCGATACAGGAAAAGGCATTCCAAAATCTAAATTTAGAACTATCTTCGAACCTGGCTTTAGCACCAAAAAAAGAGGCTGGGGACTCGGTCTTTCACTATCTAAACGAATCATTGAAATTTATCATTCTGGACGTATATTCGTTCACCATTCAAGTCCCAAAGGAACCTGCTTTCATGTCATTGTTCCCAAAATATAATTTGCGCCCCTTCTATCATTTGTACCACCACAACAAAGCAACGACATCATCGTCTAAATAATTAAGTATGTTTTATCCCAATTGCAAATCAACTATTCTATCTTTAGCCATGTTCATAAGGGCGTATGCTACTATCAGGTCTATCATTTCTTCTTTTTTTTGTCTACTCCTCCTTCTATCCTTTCCCTCCTTTTCCCAAGAAATTACCATCATTGACGCAGAAACCCAACAAGGAATTGAAAATGTTCAAATATACAATGCCGACAAAACCACCAGTACTGTCACTAATAAAAGTGGACTAGCCAATCTTAATGCATTTACCAATCCTACTGACAGTATTTACTTTCAACATGTAAGTTACGAAGCAAGCGCGCAAACACTATCTCAACTCAGTACTAGTAACTACCGCCTCCTCCTATATCCTACCGAAGAACTATTAGAAGCATTCGTATTCTCCGCAGGAAAAATACAAGAACGTATTGACGAAGTTACCAATAAAGTAGAAGTCATCAACTCCGAATCGGTTTCCTTAACCAACCCACAAACATCAGCCGACTTATTACAACAATCTGGAAATGTATATGTACAAAAAAGCCAAATGGGAGGGGGAAGCCCTGTCATACGTGGCTTTGAAGCTAACAAGGTGCTAATCGTAGTAGATGGAGTACGACTCAACAATGCTATTTATCGAGGCGGACACCTACAAAATGTCATCACCATTGACAATGCCATCCTCGACCGAACCGAAGTCGTTTTTGGGCCTGGATCAGTCATTTATGGCAGTGATGCACTAGGAGGTGTCATGCATTTTATTACCAAAAAACCGCCCCTTTCCAAAGCTCCCAACAAACTATTATTTACTGGCAATGCCATGTTGCGCTATGCCACCGTAAATCAAGAAAAAACGACACATGTCGATTTTTCAATTGGCGGACAAAAACTAGGCGTTTTAACCAGTGCCTCCTTTAGTGATTTTGGTGATTTAAAAATTGGAAAAAAACGGACACATGGCTATGAAGACTGGGGTTCTCGACCATTTTATGTAGCTACTGAAAATGGTTTCGACTCCTTAACTATCAACCCCGACCCCAATATACTTCGATACACTGGTTATCAACAACTCGATTTATTACAAAAATGGCATTACCAAGTCTCTAATAAATGGCAACTAGGACTCAACCTCCAATACTCTACCTCTTCCAATATTCCGCGCTACGATCGCCTCAACGATGAAACAGACGATGGATTAAAATTTGCACAATGGGATTATGGCCCACAAAAACGCCTTCTAGGAGCTTTAACCAGTCGCTATTTTGGCAACCACCAGCTATTCGACAATTTAAGCATTACCGCCAGTTGGCAAAAAATTCACGAAGATCGTATCAATCGTAAGTTTCGACAAACAGCTAGTAAACATCGAGAAGAGCGTGTACAAGTATATAGCCTCAACGCCGATTTTGCCAAACGAACAGGCGAACATACTTTTCAATATGGTCTCGAAGCCACGCACAATGATGTCCAGTCAAAAGCTTATGAACGCATGGTTTTAAGCAATGAAACCAATGACGAAATCGTACAAACACGCTACCCCGATGGAGGAAGTACCATGACCACACTCGCTGCCTATCTTCGACACAAAGTCAATCTAGGAGAAAAAATAACCCTTACCGAAGGAATTCGTTTTTCCACCATCAACTTAGGAGCTAATTTTGTAGACACCACCTTTTTCGCCCTTCCCGATCCCACTATTAATGACCAATTTTCGGCTCTTACAGGTAGTTTAGGACTTGTCTATCGACTTAGCGACCTATTTCGCATAAAAGGAAGTTTAGCTAGTGGTTTCCGCGCCCCTAATATCGACGATGCCACCAAAGTATTCGACCCCAATGATGATATAGTGGTGGTACCCAATCTCAACCTACGCCCCGAATATGCGTGGAATGCCGAACTCGGAATCGCAACTGGCAACGCTCTTTTCCAACTCAATGCCGATGTCTATTATAACTACCTTACCAATGTCATTCGCCGCGCCCCCTTTACCCTCAATGGGTTAGACTCGCTTAATTATGATGGCGAATTAAAAGCTACTTACGCCAATGAAAATTCGGGAAAAGCAGTCGTGTATGGTTTTGCCATAGGTGGCAAATTATTTATTACCGACCAACTCAGTTTCGAAAAAAAATTCAACTACACCAAAGGACGCGATATATCCAATGAGCAGCCTCTAGGACATATTCCCCCTATCTTTGGACAAGCTAAAGTTTTATTTCAAGCCGACAAACAACTATCTGCCGCCCTTGATCTACGCTATAATGGCTGGAAACGGATCGAAGATTATTCGCTAACAGGTGAGGATAAAGAAGAGGAAGCTACCCCCGAAGGAACTCCCGCTTGGTACACCATCAATGCCTATGTCAACTGGAATATCACTCCCTCTATTCAATTGGGCTTGGCAGGAGAAAATTTACTAGATCATCATTATATTCCCTTTGCTTCGGGTGTAAGTGG
>JAHDCM010000381.1 GCA_020629895.1 Bacteroidota bacterium | reverse complement strand
TAAACGTTTCCCATCAATCGTTCAATTAAACATATTCCTACTTTGATGGTCGTAATTTCATAGAATCTACTTAACTTAGTTAAACCTCCTGTCACACTGTTTTATTATTTCAAGCACATCTATATATTTTATAATCACAACAAAAACAAGTAATGAAAACAAAACTATTTATCCTTTTTGTGTTTAGCTGCCTTTGCATCCAAGCAACACAAGCACAAACTCCTAGCTCACTTTACGAAGAAACAGACTCCTACAACCCTAAAGACTCAGTAGGATTTGTTGCCCTTACACAAGGAAAGATTATCAAAATAGCCGATCATTATATGATACAGCCTACTGATAATGATAATGCTCGTTTCTATCCCAAAAACTTAGATGACGCCTACAAAAATGAGGGAATGTTAATCAACTTCTCTGCAGTACGTCTCCGCATCCCACCAAATGTTCGTATGATGGGAACTCCTATTTTTCTACAATCAATTAGTGCAAATTCACCAGGCAAAACAAGCCCTAAGCGGCCTGCACGCCAAGTTAGAGCCTTACCTAGCACTCCCAAACGGTCTACGACCTCTAACAGCACGCCTAATAGTGGTCGCGCTCCTGTAAAGGATGCGAAAGTAATCAATCAGAAAGGGAAAATAATAGAAGCAGCAGGCTACTATGTGATAGAAACTTCTGAAGGCATACGTTATTTCGATTCCAAGCTTGCCGATAAATTTAAAGTACCTGGTTTAAGTGTTGTTTTCACTGCTACACTTGGAGAGGTTCTTCCTAATGTACGAATGGTAGGACGACCTATTGAAATAGAGCAGATTCGTGTAAATAAGAAAGTAACACGCCCTACAACACAAGACCCTGATTGGATCAAAAAATGGCGTAATTAATCTCTTTTAACAAAAGTACTAGCTATTTCTACTAAACTTAGCGTTACCTCTTTACCTGTGAGGTAACGCTTTTTTCATTTTTCATCCAACCAAACACCCTACTTTTGTGTTATTTAGATCAAATAAAAATAAAACACGAAAACCATGTCCACACCTAATCGAATTGTGAGCATATACACAGAAGACACGCCTAACCCACAAGCCATAAAGCTTGTGCTTAATCGAATGCTTTTCCCTCAGAGTAGTGCCGACTTTACCTCTTTGGAAGAGGCAGAAGAAGTATCACCGTTGGCAACCAAATTATTCAAGGAATATGACTTTGTGAGCAATGTATTTATTATGAATAATTTTGTAACAGTCACCAAGAAGGTAGATACCGCATGGTATGAGTTATTGACTGAGTTGAGAGAGTTTATCAAATCTTATGTGGCTGAAGGACACCCGATCATTGATACAGATGCTTATGCCAAGCGAGTGGCAGAAAACCCCTCTAGTGCCAATCCAAATGCAGTGCAAGAAGATGACGAAGAGGTCGTAAAGAAAATTAAAGAAATGTTGACCAAGTATGTGCAGCCCGCTGTAGAAGGAGATGGGGGCAGTGTTGTCTTTCGCTCTTTCAATGAGGGGATTGTTCGCTTAGGGATGCAAGGTGCTTGTAGTGGCTGCCCTTCTTCTTCTTTTACCCTCAAGCAAGGTATTGAAGGCTTACTAAAGCGTATGATTCCAGAGGTAGAATCAGTAGAGGCAGAAGCCATGTAAATCGAATTGCTTTAGGTAATTATTTTTATATTCCAAAAAGAAAAAGCGCAGATCATGAGGTCTACGCTTTTTCTTTTTTATTCTGTCCGTTCTATTTCAGCCCATACAGGTAGGTGGTCTGAAATTTGCCGCGCTTCTTTTAAAGACTCAAAGTCGGGTACAAAATCAACAATGCCACTACGCTTAATGCGTAGGGGAGATTTTTCTACAAAAATGTTATCATACTCTTGAGCTAGATACCCCGAACTTGTTTTGATACGTCGTAAACTCGTTTTTTGATTTTCGAGAGCGGCTTCATAACCACTATCTTTCAACTCATCAAATGCCTTGTGTTTTTGGGAGAGATTAAAGTCGCCTAAAAATACCATATCATCTTTTCGATAAAGGCGGTGAATATTATCGAGATACACGATTTCTTTTTGTGGTTTTTTGGTAGTCGGCACTGCATGAAAATTGCTGATTAAAAGGCGATCTTCGCCGAAGTAAAAACGCGCCATATAAGGTTCACGGTCTAGGCTATCATCAATGGCTTGTGCGCCAACTAGCCAAGTTTTGCTCGCCAAATCGGTTGCACTTTTTTTCCACATATACGCGTATCGCTCTGATCCCGCCCCTGAAGTAGGATCACTAATGATGTAATCCCATCTTGCTCCTGTATTATTTAAACGTTCATTTAACTTGGCAATCGCTCTAGGCCCACTCAATTTAGTAGAAATTTCTTGAATAGCTACAATATCAAAGCCTTTTAATAGCTGTGCAATATACTCTACTTCTTCATCGTCTTTACTGATCCCAATATTGGCAACATTCCAAGAAGCAATTTTGAGGCTTTTCACCCGCGAATATCTTGTTTTGGCTGTTTGAGGTGGTGCTGGTTTATCATCGGGTAATACGGCAGCTTCTTCTGGTGTTTTTTTCCTTGTTTTCTGAGCAGCACGATCGTCAAACTCTTTAGTGGGTTTATTGGAAGGAACGCGCGTTTCGGTAGGTGTTGGTTTGGTAGCTGTTGATTGGTTAGGTTGTTGTGTATCTGTTCGTTCTGTTTGAGAGGTTTGGGGACTACTACTGCCCGAACCTAAGATTTCTAAAACAGCATCCCATTGGGTAATAATAAGTAGAGCCACACCTATTCCGACGATATATTTGAGGGAGTTATTGAGTAGTTTAGATATAAGATTAGACATGTTGGTGCATTTGTGGGTTAGTTGAGTTATTCTTTTAAAACAAGTCTTCCTATGGCTTTAAATCGCTGAAAAACCTGTTCGGTATGTGGTGCGTCTGCTAGTTCGGGGGTCAAATCTTGACCTGCCCAGTGTTCATAATGTTTTCCATTGCGCCATAAACGGCTTTCTGTTACATCATATATAATACCTTTGTAGGCAAGCCATATTTCTTCCCGATCTTGTCCGTTGCGGAGGGCGAGTTGGAATTGGTTGTAGACGGGTAACATGATGAAGGGGAGATTGGGTGGTAGAGAGATGCGTGAGGGATAGTAGTGGTAGCTTGCCGAAACAGAAGCCTTGTGCAGCTATGACTAGCAGGGCTGACAGCGGAAGACACTGCTAGGCATTTAGCGAAACAGGCTTGTGTGAGGCAACTACAAGCGGATAGCCCGACCTGAAATAGGGATTGAGGGACTGGAGGATGGAAGGATTGAGGTAATAGGTATATCCATCTTCCTCCAGTTCCCGAAAGAGCTATGGAAGGACACGCCCAAAATAATAAAAAAATTACTTATTTACTTCATTCGTGCTTTGTGAAGTTCAAATTGCCTAACTCCTTGTTCCTTTAAATTGGTCTTCAGCATTTTTGAATAAGACATTGAAAGTGGTGAGCGAGCCATAGATGCGCGAGATGTATTGTTGCAGATTGACTTTTTCTTCGTCGGATAGGTTTTTACTACTATTGATGCGTTGTTCCATCACACGTAGGCGGTCGCGTACCATTACTATTTTGTGGAAAAATACATCTATTGGAATTTCTTTGGATTTTAGGTTGTTGTCTCCTGGTTTGAGTATCATGGTACCACCATCCCATTTATTGCCAAGTGCTACCACTTCTTGAATATCGCTCCATTTTCGAAGAATAATGGTTAATGATTGTTCGACATCAGCAATAGAAATGAGGTCGGTAGGAGCCGCAACTGCTTCGATGGTTTCGAGTGGTGTATCAGCGGCAAGTTCCATATATCCGTGCTGCATGAAGGTGATACCAATGGTATTTAATCCTGTTTTGACAATGGCTCCTATGCCAAATTGTTCGTGTTTGATTCGTGAGCCTGGTCCTAAAGCTTGCGTATTCATGTCAGTATGAGTTTAAGGTTAGTACGAGAAAATTATTGGTATAAAATTAATAAAATTTGGTGCGAAAA
>JAHDCM010000380.1 GCA_020629895.1 Bacteroidota bacterium | reverse complement strand
TAGCAAGCCAACAGATGCGAGGCTTTTCAACGTAGTATTGTTAGCAAATAGGCAGTTAGATGGGGCAATTTATTCTTTCCTCTTTACTTAAAACGGCACATCACTACCATCACCCAAAGGCGGTAACTCATTAGCAAAACCATCATCCGAACCATCGTTCATTTTAGAACCTAAAGTAATAATGTCGTTAAGTGGAGTAAGCCCTTCCATTTCTTGATCCAATACGTCCAAATCAGCAAACTTCGCATTATTAGCGATAAAACGAACTTTTACGCGATCCAAAGCACCATTACGATGCTTTGCCACAATAATTTCGGCAATGCCTTTAGTAGGCGCACCTGCCTCGTCTTGTGTAAGACCATAATATTCGGGACGGTACAAGAAAATCACCATATCTGCATCCTGCTCAATTGCCCCCGATTCACGAAGGTCAGACAATTGAGGACGCTTATCTCCACCTCTCGTTTCTACCGCACGGCTCAACTGGGACAGGGCAATCACTGGCACGTCTAACTCTTTCGCAATTCCCTTCAATGATCGTGAAATCATACTAATTTCCTGCTCTCGATTCGTGTTTTTCTTATCCGAACCACCACTCATCAACTGTAAATAATCAATGATGATCATCTGAATATCATGCTGCATTTTGAGACGACGACACTTAGCGCGTAGCTCAAAAATATTAATCGCAGGCGTATCATCAATAAAAATAGGAGCTTCAGAAAGTCGCTCTACTTTAGTAGTCAACTCCACCCACTCATGACGCTGCAAGTCGCCCCGTTTGAGCTTATCACCAGGAATGCCACTTTCGGCAGAAATCAAACGATTTACGAGCTGCAAGGAAGACATCTCTAAAGAGAAAACGGCAATCGGACGTTTGAAATCAACTGCTGCATTACGCGCAACAGAAAGGACAAAGGCGGTTTTACCCATACCAGGGCGAGCAGCGAGAATAATCAGGTCGGATTTTTGCCAACCTGACGTGAGGCGGTCGAGGGCAGTGAAGCCTGATGGAACACCCACCAGACCATCTTCCTGATCTTTTAATTGTTCAAGTTGATGAATGGCTTTGTGTACCAAATTATTCATTTGGTCATAAGAACGACGCAAATTACGCTCCGTAATGGCAAATAGATTTTGTTCGGCGCGATTTAAAAGATCAAAAACATCGGTTGTTTCTTCATAAGCATCTTTAATAATCTCATTAGCCGTTTTGATAAGTTCTCTAAAGATAAATTTCTCAGAAACAATACGGGCGTGATATTCAATATTAGCAGTAGAACCAACGCGGTTGGTAAGCTGTGATACATAATACGGGCCTCCTACGGCTTCGAGACGGCCCATTTTACGGAGTTGTTCGGTAACGGTGAGAATGTCAATGGGCTGCGACTTACCAAATAGCTCGTTAATGGCTTCGTATATATATTGGTGGGCTTCGAGATAAAAACTTTCAGGACGCAAAATATCAATGACTTCAGCCACTGCATCCTTATCTAACATCATCCCTCCAAGCACTGCTTCTTCTAAGTCTCGTGCTTGTGGTTGTAATTTATCAAACACATAATTCGACAAATCACCTTGTTTGTTGCGCCTATTGGCAAGGCTCTTCTTAGAAGTATTGGGTTTTATAGGTCCAGACAAATCAGCCATGCGATTGTTTATTGTAGGAGATGATGTATATGCGTTGCTTTTAAGGATATAATTTTGAGTATATTCATCAATATAAAAGGCAGTGTAAAACGTTCCATTTATGAAGCAATTAAAACGATGCACTTCTATATAAGCACCTTAATATACACAAAAAAGATGCTAATTCCATTATAAATATACTAAAATAAAAAGAAAATGACTAGTGCTAGGCTAGAAATTCTTTTAAGACTGTACATACAGTACTCCTAGTGTTTGGGAAGATATTGTCTGTTTATTTACCGGCAAGAACAAAAGTGAATAAATCTATTACATATTGTTAAATGCGATTATTTTTGTTAATAAAAAGACGAAATAATAAGTCAGTTAGTAGCTTACAAACTGAATAAAAATACCAATAACTGGAAAGTACACCATGATATGACAGTAAAATGTATGCTTTCCTTATTTTCATGTTAGGAATTGAAAAGATAGGGTGAATCACCTCTATCTGTTCGCTTACAAAATTAATTGAATTTGTGCTTATTTCTCAACTACGGCTCTTTTTTTCAACAATAAAATATCCACAGCTATATCGCTTTATTGGTCTAGCTTTCCATATATGCAAATACATTTGTCCACAAGTTATCCACATACTTACCCACATTTGTCCACAAAAAAAGATGAAAAAAAAGTTATCCACATTTTGAGATGTGAGAAAAAAGGATATGTTTTTGTTTTTCTAAATAAGATGTTGGTAAACAAGGCGATGTGAAAAAGTAGTCGCCATTGCCTTCGATTGAGTGCAATGGCGACTACTTTGTTAAATAAAGCTACTTTATTTTAGAAAGTGGATATATTAACAGAGTTATCCACAAAAGAATACAGTGTTAAATGGCATGTATTTTTGTTGCTCAATTACTTGAAGGCATTAATACCTGTCACATCCATACCCGTAATTAACAAATGAATATCATGTGTACCCTCGTAAGTAATAACCGATTCGAGGTTCATCATGTGTCTCATGATTGGATATTCACCTGTAATTCCCATTCCTCCATGAATTTGTCGCGCTTCTCTAGCAATCTTCAAAGCCATATCCACATTGTTTCTTTTGGCCATAGAAATTTGTGCAGGAGTTGCACGATCTTCATTTTTCAAGACACCCAATCGCCAAGCCAATAATTGCGCTTTGGTAATTTCTGTCACCATTTCCGCCAACTTCTTTTGGGTCAACTGAAATCCACCAATAGGTTTACCAAACTGGATTCGCTCTAAAGAGTAGCGCAAAGCCGAATCATAACAATCCATTGCAGCACCAATTGCTCCCCAAGAAATACCAAAACGAGCCGAAGATAAGCAAGTCAACGGCCCACGCAAACCTTGTGCATTCGGTAATAAGTTTTCTTTAGGTACCTTCACATTATTAAAGACCAACTCACCCGTAGCGGATGCCCGTAACGACCATTTGCCATCTGTTGTTGGTGTTGTAAAACCCTCTATGCCACGTTCCACAATCAAGCCCCTTACAATTCCTTGTTCATCTTTTGCCCACACCACAGCAATATCCGCAAAAGGGGCATTCGAAATCCACATTTTAGCTCCATTCAACAAATAGTGGTCACCTTTATCCTCAAATCGAGTCACCATACCACCTGGATTTGATCCATGATCAGGTTCCGTCAAACCAAAAGCCCCCATCCATTCACCACTTCCCAATTTGGGCAAGTATTTTTTGCGTTGTTCTTCTGAACCAAATTTATAAATAGGAAACATCACCAACGAACTTTGCACCGAAGCCGTTGAGCGAATGCCCGAATCACCACGCTCCAATTCCTGCATAATAATGCCATAAGAAATATAATCCAAACCCGATCCACCATATTCTTCAGGAATCACTGGCCCAAAAGCCCCTATTTCTGCCAATCCCTTAATCAGTTGTTTCGGAAACTCCGCTCGTTGCGCATAGTCCTCAATAATCGGAGACACCTCTTTTTTTACCCACGCCCGCACTGTCTCTCGAATCAAACGATGCTCTTCCGTCAATAGCTCATCTACCAAATAATAGTCATGTCCCTGAAACTTGTCATGTCCCACACGTTTATGATTTACGTTGTTTTCTGTAATGGTTGCCATATTTTTGCTATTTTTAAAAGTATAAATTTTTATTTAATCATTTGGGCGTGTCCCCATTTTTGTTGAAATAGATGTTCCCGCCAGCGTCTCGCTGGTGGCATCTATTTCAACAAAAATGGGGTCGGGCTATTCGCTTGTAGTTGTCTCGCTCCCACTTGTTCAGTATAGTCCTAGCAGTGTCTTCCGCTGTCAGCCCTGCTAGTCCTTACTTCACAAAGTGGCTGCTTCACCAAGCTACCGCTACTATCCCTCACGCAAA
>JAHDCM010000379.1 GCA_020629895.1 Bacteroidota bacterium | reverse complement strand
TTTACAGATACAGAAGGATACAAACGTTGAAACTCGCCTTGCATCACCAACGGGTTGATGAGCGAACTAATGAGTAGATATTGATGCGTTTCGGGAAATAAGGAGGGTAATAACTCTTGTAATAACACCACTAAAGTACCTGTCACTTTCCCTGCATCAATGCCCATATTTTTTACATTAATCGTCATCAATCCGATGCGTCCGAGTGGGTAATGACGCACAGGTACTTCGGAGGAACGCACAATAGTATAGGTAAACTCTTTGGGAGACGAAAGGATACCTCGATCAAAAGTAAAATAGCCTTTGGTAGTAATATTAAATTGCCCTTCGCAAAGATCAAGGGTAAATAAGCCATCTCGATCCATTTTATGCGCTTCATTAAGTGGCTGGTCGATGCCGAGTAGTTCCACTTCACGGTGTGTACGATAGAATAGTTCTCGTTTCGGAAGTTGCTCATCACAACGCAGCTTAAAATTTTGTTTATCAAACCCTTTTACATAATAAGATTTCCCATTAAATGCGTGCAACTGACCAGGTAAATAGTTCTGAAATAATAAATCGGAGGCAATTACTTTTAACACATTTCCCGAATTATCTACGATCTGTGCATCTCGCAAAAATTCGAGATTGATGTTTTGTTTAATGGGCAGAGCTAGTTGGTAACGCGTTACTTTATCAAATTGGTCGCGCTGTTTATTATACTCTTGTTTATTGCTCACTTTCACATAATTCATGGCAATAATATCTATATTAAATGCCATTTGGAACAGTTGATGCAATTCTTGCCGAACAAAGGTGGCATTGGGGAAAATCCAGACTAATTCTTCTAGGATTTCTTGTTCTGAACATTCGCGACTTACCAACATTTCCAGCAACTTACGCGCCACTTCAAAGCGGCTAATCATGATTTTGGAGGAAAGCGGATAAAGAGGAGTTTTATAAAAGTACTCAGTGTTATCAATAAAATAATCACGTAATAAATAAGGTGGACTTATCACATGCACAAAGGCATTTTCATGCGCATAATGATGCCATTTTTGAAGGGTAGAGATGACATTATAATCGGTATCGCGTGCGAGTAAAAAGGTATTTTTTTGTTTTTCCATTAGGAAGCTGACCAAATTACTACGTACTTCTTTTTCGGCTCTCCCACGAAGACTTTGTGCAGATACGGGCCTGGTTTGTAAACTACCTTTATTATTATCCACTTCGTTGAGACTATCGGTATGGGGTAGTTTTTCTTGGCCCAACATAGTAATACCTGCCATATTTTCACGACGTGGTAATAATGCTAAAACGGCTTCTGCTCCCAAATAACTACCTATCACTCCTGCCAATACCTTATGCTGAAATAACTCTTCTCCCTCTAATCGCCAAAATAAAATATAAGAGGATAATGGCACCAAATGACTAATGCGTTCTTCCTCAAGACTTTGAGTAATTTTAAGGTTACGAGCAACCGAATCTTTAAGGGTGGCACGGTAATTAGATAATACCACACACTGTATATCGGTATATTGCTGACGAAGAATGTTAATCAACATATAATTGGAGGTCAGCGATTCAGAAAAGACCTCCTCACCACTGAGGTAGAGAATGGTTTTGAGATGCGAAAACCACTCGTAGTTAATGACATTTTTTTCGAGTAAATCATCTGCCGAGCTGATAATGATCCGTTCATTGAGTTCAACATCGGTTAGCTTACTAAATACATTCACTCGCCAAAAGGCTTTATTACCTGTCAACTTATACAGCCAATCATTGATCCATTGTTCGACTTGCTCGTGATAGATCGAATCTTTATGACAGCGATGTGGTGTAAGAATCAGCACATTTTCCCCATCCATCAAACGACGCAACAAGGTATTGAATAATAAGGGAGCTACATCATCTGCAATCACATCATCTATCAACAAGTCACGACGATCAGTAAGTGCCTCTAAAATATGGTATTCATTGACATTTAATTCATAGCCTGCATTGACCAATACCTGTGCTTCAGGGATTTCAATTTGCTGAGGTTGGGGCAGGGATTGTTTTTTCGACTTGAAGTGCCAAGCCAAAGCCAAATTATCTTTCCAAATAGTTTGATATTCTTCCCAAAGGTTGTAATAATCTAATGGCAGGCTGGTTTCTTCTTGTTTTTGTTCTTCCGCAACGACCTCCTCTTGTTCTATCAAATCGTGTTGTAAATACCAGTAGGATTCGAGTACAACAACCAATGAAAAAGCACTTAAAACGGGTAAATCAAGTAATTCTTTTCCAAACCAACGATTGTCGAAGTGAATATCAATGACCTCCCAAGCAATCAGTAATAGTAATACACCCAACATTAGCCAACTGAGATAGTACAAAAAGAGACGTGGAAAAGCCCATTCTTTTTTTAAAACTGCTTGTTGTTTGGCATTGAGTTTATAGGCAACTGAAAAACGAGGAATAGAAGGTGGTTTCTCCTCTTTTTTACGACGACTAAAAAAACGACTAAATTCATTTGTACTGAGCTTTATCAGGGCGTACATACCGATTAGAAAAAGGGTAAAGGCTAGGTCGGCATAATCCGTGAAGATACGAAGTAGTTGAAGCTCTGCTATTTTCTCTCCAAAACGGTAGTAGCTGTACATCCCAAAGCACATAATGAGAAAGGCCTTTACAGGTGCCCAGTATTGTTTATACCGCTTTCCTCGATGTACATTACCCATTAGTAGGATAACAAACACTCCCACCAATATGATTAATATGAGTAAAAATTGAGCCATGTTTTAATTTAGTCCGTAGTTATTAGTCAGTCGTCAATAGCATTCTTCTATCCTTCTCCATAGATATTATCCTTCTCCAAATTTATATTTTCGATGAAATAAACAATATTATCCTCTATCGGAAATTTATTATGACTAGGGGCTTGTACGCCTATTTTATGTGGAATATAAGATACAGGAGAAAAAATAGCATTTTGATGCACAGGAGTTTGTGTATCAGGGTCAGGCACCGCCTTCTCTTCAATCATGATTGCACTTACCTGCTGTCCTCTACTAAATAAACTAATCAATCCTTCTGCTTTTTGCTGATGTTCGATGAGTTTTTTGTGGTGATGATCTACCAAAATCATTTGTGTATTCAAATCCTCTTTAGCCGATAAGGCTTCTTCATGATTAATGCGTACTACATTCAATCTACAAAGCGCATCAAGGTAATCTTTTTGTCGTTCAAATTCGTCATTAACATCATTGCGTTTATCGCGTGCCATTTTATTAACATCCACCAACAAGAGTTTCATTTCTTTTGTCCAATACCGATACGCCAAGAAAAAAGCAAGTAGACAAAGGACAGCACAAATAAAAAAACTAGTCACATAATAAGGTACTTGAAATGCCTTTTCGGCAGCGGGAAAAAATCGAACTAAGGGAATAACCAATACAAAAGCAAAAATGCTCATTAAAATCAATAACTCATTCTTATTGGGACGGCTAAATAAAAGCGGCTTCAAGTTCTTTTCTTGTGCTTGGCGATACTTTTGCCACTCAACAGGTGCTTGTTGACTCAAAAACTCATACTTCACTTCCTGTTTCAACTGCTCTTTCATTTTATCCAAATCATCAATGGTAAAATCAATTTGCGCTACCTCTTTATTTTGACTAATCGTTTGATGCCGATACATCTGGGAAATGCAATTTTGCATTTTGCGTTGGGCTTGTAACCGGTAATCACCCAACTCTTTTTCAATCGTTTCATTCCAATCTCGCCACGTCACCAAATCACCATTATAACGCATAAACCCAAATCCAATCGCATTAGGTTGCTTCACATTTAAGCCCTCTGTACATCCACAACCATCATTTTGCCGCATTGGTACGACCACCGACTTTGATTGCTCTAAACGGCTTTTAAAACGATTTTTGACATTATGTAAATGTTCCCAATAAGCTTGTAACACTTGCGCGATATGCTGGTCATGCAACTGCAATTTCAATAAATGATTATGTTCTTTGGGTAATGCAACCACCAAATGTTCTTCTTTTGCGATCA
>JAHDCM010000378.1 GCA_020629895.1 Bacteroidota bacterium | reverse complement strand
ACCTGACACCTGACACCTGACACCTGACACCTGACACCTGACACCTGACACCTGAAAAAAACAAGCTATGTTTCGTCTATACCGCCTAGAAATGCAAAAGCACCTGCCCCACATTAGTTTTTGGGTCATGATGGGCTTATACAGTATCCTGATGCCCCTATTTACATGGCGTATCACCACCATTCAGAACAACAAACTACTCGAAAGCTTCTTTAGCTTCCCCGACATCTGGGAAACAAGTGTCTACTTCGCCAGCTTCTTTAATTTTTTCTTAGGATTCATCATTATTGGGCGAGTCACCAACGAATTTTCATTCCGCACCATCCGCCAACAAATCATGGATGGAATGAGCCGCATGGAAGCTATTGGAGCAAAGGTAATGTTAGTTTTAACACTGGCAGTATGGGCAGTCATTTTAGTCGCTCTATCAAGTATCATTTTAGGAGTATTAGGCACTCCCAATATGGCAGATGTATCCATTTTCGAAAAATCCATTAACCTACTATACTTCTTCATTCATGCACTCGGTTACATGTTATTAGCCATGTTAGTAGGTTTCTTTATCAAACGCAGTGGTCTCGCTTACATCCTCTTCTTCTTCACCTGGATAGCCGAACTAATTATCACGGCCCGATTAAAAGTCGTAGCAGATTGGCTTCCTTACCAAGCTTTCGATAATCTCATCTTTAAAATCTACCAAGATTTTACAGAATTTGCAGGCATTGAGGTCGCCAGTAATTTCAACCTATGGCTGCCCATCCTCTACATCTTCTTATTCATTGCCATCACCTACCTCTATTTTCGACGAGTAGATTTGTAGACGATGGAACGATTCTCAAAAAACTAAAAAGTCACTTCCTTCCGAACATTCCCTCTATGTAAAATCAAACTACTCTTCTCCCCCTTATAATTAAGATGAATCAAATTATTCTGATCATCAAAAACATCAACCAAAATACTATTGTAAATAAACAACTCCTTGATTTCAGGAACCTTGTACACCTCTACATAACACCAAGTAGCTTCCAATTCAGCCTCCTTTCCTAAAAAATACATTGGTTTAGTAAGACCATCAATCTTTAGCTCAAAATGATCATAAATATACTTAGCGATCAAACTATCCGTAGCGGGATGTTCTTTGGGAGTTCCCAACTCAATATCATATTTTCCCTGCTCCTCTAAAGCACGTTCCAAATCATCGGTGAAAATCTTAAAAGTAATTTCCAAAGTCTCAGATTTTGGGTTATGATCTATTTGACAAATACTTACATAGTATTGGTGAATAGCATAAGAGCTAATAGAAATGCCCATGAGAACAAAAATGACGAAAATGTATTTATATACTTGATTCATAAATTAGGTATTATTTACTAATTTAGCGAAAATGAATGATTTTAATTGTATTTGACCTTACAATTATCTGACACTTCTCTTTTGTTACAAATTCCATCTGGTTATGAAATATTTCCAACTATTCTTATGCACACTGTGCATGGTACTCTTTTCTTACACCATAGAGGCTCAAGAAAATACTAACCAAAACAAGTTTCGACAACTCAAGCAAGAACTTGCAACACCCAATGTGTACCGCAATGCTGCGGGCGCACCTGGACATGAGTATTGGCAAATGAAAGCCGATTATAAAATGTCTGTTGAGTTAGACGATGAAAAACAACGCATCTTAGGAGCGCACAAAATTACCTACCACAACAACTCTCCCGACAAACTCACCTACCTTTGGGTGCAGCTCGATCAAAATATGAGAGCCAAAGACTCGGATACCTACAAAATCCAGACTAGTGAGATCAATGAGAAGACGAGTTTTCGTGACATTAAAAAGATGACAAACGATTTTGATGGTGGGTTTAAAATCCAAAAAGTAGAAGACGCCAATGGAAAAGCGATGAATTATACCATCAACAAAACCATGATGCGCGTAGATTTACCAACAGCACTAGAGCCAGGAGAATCAGTCACTTTTGGCATGACCTGGTGGTATAATATCAACGACCGTATGAAAATTGGCGGACGTTCTGGATACGAGTATTTCGAAAAAGACGACAACTACTTATACACTATCGCTCAATTCTTCCCACGCATGGCTGTCTATAACGAAGTAGAAGGCTGGCAAAATAAGCAATTCTTAGGAAGAGGGGAGTTTGCATTGGCCTTCGGAGATTACGAAGTGAGCATTACCGTTCCCGCCGATCATATCGTCGCCTCAACAGGCGAGTTACAAAATCCCGAAGAAGTACTAAGCGCAGAACAACGACGACGATATAAAGAGGCTAAAACAGCCAGTGAACCCGTCATGATCGTAACCCAAGATGAAGCAGAAGAAGCAGAACAAAGCAGAGCAAGCGACACGAAAACATGGGTCTTTAAAGCAGATAATGTACGTGATTTTGCCTTTGCCTCTTCCCGCAAATTTATCTGGGATGCCATTGGAGTTCCAATGGGAGATAAAACAGTAATGGCAATGTCTTACTATCCTAAAGAAGGAAACCCACTTTGGGAACAATACTCTACCAAAGTAGTGGCGCATAGCCTACGCGTGTACTCCAAACATACCTTCGATTATCCTTATCCCGTAGCTATATCAGTACATGCAGCCCGCATCGGAATGGAATACCCCATGATTTGTTTCAACTTTGGTCGCCCCAATGAAGATGGGACTTATAGCGCACGTACCAAATACGGAATGATTGGCGTAATTATCCACGAAGTAGGACACAATTACTTCCCCATGATTGTCAACTCCGACGAGCGTCAATGGACGTGGATGGACGAAGGACTCAATACCTTTGTACAATACCTCACCGAACAAGAATGGGAACGTGATTATCCTTCGCGTCGTGGGCCTGCCTACAAAATGGTAGATTATATGAAAGGGGATAAAAACTTCATTTCACCCATCATGACCAACTCCGAATCCATCCACCAATTCGGAAATAATGCCTATGGAAAACCCGCAACAGCCCTCAATATCTTGCGTGAAACGGTAATGGGCCGTGAGTTATTTGATTATGCTTTCAAAGAATACTCTCAACGTTGGATGTTCAAACATCCCACACCCGCCGATTTTTTCCGCACAATGGAAGATGCATCAGGAGTAGACCTCGACTGGTTTTGGAGAGGCTGGTTTTATACCAACGATCATGTAGATATCGCCATTGACGAAGCGAACCTCTACCAGATGAATACCCGCAATCCAGATATTGAAAAGCCATTGGCCAAGCAAAAAAACGAAGGGAAACCAGACATTACCAAAATGCGTAATCAAGACGCTATCGCTAAAACAGCCCTTGAAAATGACCCTTCTCTACGAGATTTTTATAACGATTATGATCAATACAAAGTCGATAAAGGACACCAAAAAGATTACGAGCGGTATATGAACAACCTCGAAGATGCTGAACGAGAAATTGTCGAATCTGGTAAGCACTACCTAGAATTGAAATTCTCTAATATTGGAGGTTTAGTGATGCCACTTATTCTGGAGTTCACTTACGAAGATGGTTCTACCGAAATTCACCGCATCCCTGCTGAAATTTGGAAACTTAATCACGAAAAAATCTCGAAAGTCTTTGTAACCGATCAACCCGTCGTATCTGTCACCCTTGATCCCTACCGAGAAACCGCCGATACGGATGAATCCAACAACTATTGGCCACCTCAACAAGAAAACTCGCGATTCAAAATATTTAAGCAACGCAGCTATTGGAGTAGTGGTGAAAATCCCATGCAAAGAGCCAAAAGAATGGGAGAGTAGTAAGAGGTGCCATCCGATTACCCAATCCTCCAATCATCAATAATGTTGGGCGTGCCGGGTATAAAAAAAGCGCAATAACCGTTTCACGGTTACTGCGCTTTTTTTATACCCGTCGAGCTATCCGTTTGTAGTTGTCTCGTAGAAAACAGGTTCGGCTATCTTTGCTGGCAGTGTCTTCCTTCGTCAGCCCTGCCAGCAAAAGCCTCACACTGCTTCTACTTCGTCAAGCTACCACTACTATCTCTCACGCGT
>JAHDCM010000377.1 GCA_020629895.1 Bacteroidota bacterium | reverse complement strand
GTGTATGACTGCTAATTTGTTGAAACGATATATGACATTGGAGGGAGCCGAGATTAGGATGATGCAAAATTAGTCCATAGTCCAATTTCAAATATTACAATCAAACCTCCAAATATCAACCAAATTTTCTATGGACTATGGACTGAAAAATTCACTAAAAAAACATCTATGCTAGGAGCAATCATCGGCGATGTTATTGGTTCTCATTTCGAGTGGAATAACTATAAAGCCAAAGACTTCGAACTCTTCTCTTCCAAATCTCGCTTCACTGACGACAGTGTCCTCACCTTTGCCATTGCTGATAGTATCCTCAACGGGCGAAGCTATGAAAATGCTGTTATGAGTTACGGAAATGCTTATCCAGAAGCGGGTTATGGGGGGCGATTTAAGAAATGGTTAAAAGGAGCAATTAAAGGTCCTTATAATAGTTGGGGAAATGGCTCTGCTATGCGTGTAAGCCCTGTTGGTTTTGCCTTTGTAGATGAAACAGAACTACTCACTGAAGCCGAAAAAAGTGCCAGTATTACCCACAACCACCCCGAAGGCATAAAAGGGGCGCAAGCTGTTGCACTCAGCATTCGATTACTATTAAATGGGAACTCCAAAGAAGCGATAAAAACACGTATCGAAACCGACTTTGCCTACGACCTTTCCCGAAAACTAGACGATATTCGCCCCACCTATCAATTCGATGTCAGTTGTCAAGGTTCTGTACCCGAATCTATCATTGCTTTCCTTGAAGCTACCGACTTTGAAGACACTATTCGTAATGCCGTTTCTATTGGGGGAGATAGTGACACCATTGCCAGCATTGCTGGAGCGATTGCCAGTGCCTACTACCCTATCCCTGATACACTCCGCCAAAATACGCTTGAACGCCTTCCTCCTTCCTTGGTTCGACTATTAGAGGCTTTTGAAGATAAATTTATCGTATAATTGGGGCGTGTCCCCATTTTTGTTGTAAAAGAGACCGCCAGCGTCTCGCTGATGGTCTCTTTTACAACAAAAATGGGGTCGGGCTATCCGCTTGTAGTTGCCTCATAGACAAGGTGTTCGGCAAAATGCCTAGCAGTGTCTTCCTTCGTCAGCCCTGCTAGTCATTCCCGCACTACCTTTCTATTTCGGCAAGCTACCGCTACTATCCCTCACGCGAAAAACGGATTTACGTCCGATGTTACATTGTGGCGCGAGGTGCCAGATTTTACGCCTCTACGTTAACCGTTTGTTTCACCATCAATCGCTCAATCGCCTACTTTCGATATTTCAATTGAAGTCCCTGCAAAAAATTACGTAAAAACTGATCTTTACAAAGACGATATTGGCGTTGTCTAGGTTTGCGGAAAAAGGCACTTAACTCATGGGAACTAACTTTTAAATCGGCAAGGTCAAAAATGGCGAGCATATCCTCTGCCTTAAAATTAAGGGCAATTTTTAGCTTGCGGAGGATAATGTTGTTGGTGAGTGTTTTTTCGGGTTTAGGTGGGCCTTCCTCTCTAGCTCCCCTTTTAAAGGCAATGAATCCATTTAGGAAAATGGCAAGGTCTTTATCATACAAGCTTTTAAAGTCGTCATGATCTTCTTTTTTCAACCAGTCACTTATTTCTGCGCGACTGACTTCCTTTCCTCCTTGTAGAAATAGGTTCATCATTCGGTCATCATTAAAGTCAAAGACGTATCGTATTCTTCGGAGGATGTCGTTGTTGTTCATTGGTAGGATACTACTAAAATAATAAGTAAAGATGAAAAAATAAATTGATCAAATATTGCTAGACTATTTGCTAACAAGACAAGGCGAAAAACATAGGCATAGCCGTAGGCTCTGGCGAGGCTTTTCAACGTAGTATTGTCAGCAAAGAGGCAGCTAGATTGGGTAATTTATTCTTTCATCTTTACTAAAAGACAAAATAAGCTAAATAATTGGAATAACTATGAAAAAGGGTTTTGAATGATTTTTTTTAATTCATCTAAACTATAAATTCGATTGAAATTTTTAGATCGTAAACCCTTTATTAATTTCTTATCCCCAGTCCATAAAATACCATTTGTTTCGACAGTTAGTGCTACAAAGCTTACATCCTTTACATCAATATCTTTTGTTAAGTATTCTGCTTGCTTCCAACTATTTTGACTTATTTGACTTTCATTAATAAAATCAATTTGTTTTATTAATAAATATAAAAGCTCTAATAATTCAACTTCTGATAATTTTGTATATTTTTTAATTTTTTCTTTTTTGTCAAATAACTCTACGTATAACATATAACAAGACAACTTGTCATGTCCTCTAAGATTTTGTAACAAAAAAGTTCCCACTACACCATTAGGATTTAGTAATGCACTTATTAAAACATTAGTATCAAGGATAATTTTCATTGGTGTTTTTTATAAAAACTCTTATTTACCTCGCCTAATTCTTTATTAATTTCATCTGTAAGATGCCTAATATCCTCTTCTTTGGCTTTACTTTTTGACACCAACTGTTTGTAACGAATAAAATCAATAAATGCTTGTATATCCTGTAAATCTATTAAACCAATAGGAATCGTAATTAGTAACTCTTCTGAATTATTAGTAATTTTCATAAGATAAATTTTATAATGACAGAGTAATTATGCACATTAAGTTAATCTATTTTTCACATTATTACAACCTAACTCTCTATATTAAAGACTTATAAGCAAGCCATTTTTCCCGCATAATCATCATTTTTTTTCAAAAATACTATCTCCCTTATATAGAGTACTAGCACTTGTATCTCTTAATATGCGCCACATAGTTTATTCCTTCTTAGCCAAGCGGTCGTTCCTCTACTCTCCCATCAATCAACATCTTGGCAATAATCTCACACATAATTTCGGAAGTTCCGCCACCAATGGTACCTAAGCGCGAATCGCGAAACATACGCGCTAGTGGATAATCTTCCATAAATCCATAGCCGCCATACATTTGTAAGCACTGTGTTGCCACTCGATCACTTAACTGCGTCGCTAAAAGCTTTGCCATAGATGCCTCTTTGACCAAATATTCTCCCTTCTCCACACCGTAACAAATACTGTAAATAAATTGGCGATTCATTTCAATTTCAGCCGCCATTTGAGCGATGCGGTGTCGCAATACTTGAAACTTGTTGAGTGGACGGCCAAACGCCTCTCGTTCTTGCATATACTGCAGGGTTACTTCCAGTGCATAATCGGCCGCAGCAGTACCACCGATGGCGAGTATCATCCGTTCTAGTACGAAATGCTGCATAATATAGAAAAAGCCTTGATTTTCGCCGCCTAGTAAATTTTCGACAGGTACTTTCACATTGTCAAAGGCAATTTCTCCTGTATCGGATGCTTTCCAGCCTAGTTTTTTCAATTTGCGCGCGCTTACGCCTTCTAAATTTCGATCAATGATCATCATGCTGATTCCATTGTACTTTGCATCAGGTTTCGTTTTGACGGCTACCACTAAATAGTCACTATTTACCCCATTGGTAATAAAGGTCTTTGAACCATTTACGAGGTAATAATCACCTTCTCGAACCGCCGTAGTGCGGATGGCTTGCACATCAGAACCACCAAAGGGTTCGGTAATGGCTAAACAACCTATTAGCTCTCCCTTGATGCTAGGCACAAGGTATTTTTGTTTTTGGGCTTCGTTTCCTTCGGCTTTGAGGTGGGTCATTGCTAGGTAAGGATGGGCATTGATAGAGGCTCCAAAGCCGCCCGAATTGACGCGTACAATTTCTTCATTGAGAATAACGGTGTACCAGATGTCGAGATCGAGTCCGCCATATTTTTCGGGCTGCATGAGTCCGAAATAGCCCATCTCTCCAAATTTTTGGTAGATGCTGCGGGGTAGCTCACCGTCTTCTTCCCATTGATTGATATGAGGCATAACTTCGCGTTGTAGGAAGTCGCGGAGGCTTTGGCGAAAGAGGTGGTGGTTGGGTGTGAAGTACATAAGGATGGAGGTGATTGGATGATTGGATGATTGGGTGATGGGATGATGGGGTGAGAAAAAACGATTGTAGCGGGAAAAATAGCGTCCTCATAAGTCAT
>JAHDCM010000376.1 GCA_020629895.1 Bacteroidota bacterium | reverse complement strand
AAATGTGCGATGATTAACGAAAAACGTCAACCGTTCTGACGCGAGACGCAAAATCTTACGCCTCTACGTCAATCGTTTCATCGTCAATCGTTCCATCCTCAAATCGTCAAATCATGCACCAACAATACCTCCATCGCTGCCTCGAAATTGCCCGCAAAGGACAAGGAAATATTTCTCCCAATCCAATGGTAGGCTCCGTTATTGTACACAAAGGAAGCATTATTGGAGAAGGCTGGCACGAAAAATACGGTGAAGGACATGCAGAAGTCAATGCCGTTGAAGCTGTACCCGATCACCTCCGCCACCTGCTCCCCCACTCTACTATCTATGTCAATTTAGAACCTTGCTTTCACTATGGTAAAACCCCTCCTTGTGTAGACTTACTTTTGAAATGTGGTTTTAAGCGAGTAGTCATTGCTGCCACTGATCCTAATCCGAAGGTAGCTGGACAAAGTATCGAAAAACTAAGAGCTGCTGGTGTTGAGGTGATAACTGGTATTTTAAAAATGGAAAGTGAACACCTCAATCGACGATTTAATACATTTATGCAAAAAAAACGCCCCTATGTCATTCTCAAATGGGCCGAAACAAAAGATGGCTATTTCGCACCCAATACACCCCAACAAAAATGGATTAGCAATCCACTGACCAAAAAAATAACGCATCAATGGCGGGCCAACGAATATGCGATTTTAGTAGGAACCAAAACGGCTGCCATTGATAATCCTAGCCTCACCGTTCGCGAATGGCATGGCAAACACCCACTTCGCTTAGTCATTGATCGACATTTATCATTACCCAAATCCTTACAGCTATTTCAAGGTTCAGCAAAAACCGTTATTTTTACCGCAATGCAAGCATCTCATTTAGATACGCATTTGTTAAGTCATATCTGTTTAGATTTTGAACAAAATATTATTCCTCAAATATTCACTTATCTTTACCAACAAAAAATAAACTCCATACTCGTAGAAGGTGGGCAAACATTATTACATTCGTTTATTGAGAGAGCTTATTGGGATGAAGCTAGGATATTTGTAGGTGCCGATTGTTGGGGAGCAGGCATAAAGGCACCTTCTTTGCCTTTATCCTTCTGTCATAGTGAAGAGCAAGTAGCCAATAACTTATTACGAGTTTATTTTCATCAAAAAAACGAAGCCTTATCAAAGATACCTATAACACACTAAATAGCCCCGCCTTTGGAGAATATCGTGAAAAAGGAAGTAAGTTTTTCGCTTATGCCGAAGCAGTTTATAATGAAGAGCAAATCAAAGATTTTCTATCCCGTATCAAAAAAGAACATCCCAAAGCTAGACATCATTGTTATGCTTATCGCTTAGGAATTGATAAAACAGTACATTATCGAGCCAATGATGATGGAGAACCATCAGGATCAGCTGGTTTGCCCATTTTAGGACAAATAGATTCGAAAGGATTAAGTAATATTATGGTGATTGTAGTACGTTATTTTGGTGGCACCAAATTAGGAGTACCTGGCTTGATTAATGCTTATAAAACAGCTACTCGCGATGCCTTTGAACAAGGGCAAATCATTGAAAAAAAAATCAAGCATTTTTACACCCTCATCTATCCCTATTTACAAATGAATCAAGTGATGAAAATCATGAAAAAGGAACAAATCAAAATTTTACGACAAGCATTCGATAACCAATGTCAATTAGACATTACCATTCGAACAAGTCAGAGTGAAGCACTTATTCAGCAGTTAGAGAAAATAAATGACCTAGAAATTCGTCATTTATATACTCGTTAGGCAACACATCCCAATTATATTTTACCCAATACACCTTTTAGTATATGAGAGCTATTATTTACTTCCTGCTACTTCTTTTCACCCTTCCCCTTACTGCACTAGCAGCAGACCCGACTATCACAATCAAACAACGAGATGCACGCGCATCCTTTGATACTTACCAGTTAGGGCAAGCAACTTCTATCGAAAAGATTAAGCAGCATGTAATCACGCGCATTGACTTCTTACAACAAAAAGAGGTACAAATCAAGCTCATTCATCAAGTAGAAAGTTTTTATGGTTTTCATTATACCTTCCAACAATATTTTCAAGATCTCCCTATCTATGGTACCGAAATAAAAATTAGCCTAGATAAAAAAGGACAGGTTCTTTCACTTATCGAAAATAGTTATGACCTTTCCAATATCAAACTCCCTTTTCAAGAGAAATCATCTCCTCAACAGATAGCACGAACTAGTCGCGAATTCTTAACCCAAAAAGACATCCTCGCACAGTCAAGCCCACAACAAGTACTCTTCTTTCCCAATGAAAAAACAGCCATTCGGTGTGTGCAAGTAAAAGCAGCAGGGCCAGGACAACCTATTACTACCCAATATCTAATTACTGATAAAGGCACTGCTATTTTCGAACAAGCTGTCGATTTATATTGCCAAACAGCCCCTAGCTCATCTACTCCTTCCTGCCAACATCCTGCACATAATACGGGTTTATGGACTTCCCCATCTGCCCAACCAGAAAGCAAAGCCGCATGTATTATGGTCACAGGAAAGGGCAATGCATTTATGCCCAATCCGTTAAGTTCGGCAGGCGTATCTTATGGAGGTAATTATATTGATAATAACGATGCGAATAATGCCGCCCTAGAAGCAGAACTAGTAGAAGTAGAAATGCAAGTGTGTTTAGAAAATGATGAATTCTCACTACAAAGTCAGTATATCACCTTTCAAGATATTAACTTTCCTTACGACAAACCACCTGTGGTTAGCGGAACACCTAATTTCTATTACAATCGCTCTCAACCAGGCTTCGAATTTGTAAACACCTATTTTCATATCAATGCTTTTCAAAATTATATACAAGCTCTCGACTATGATCTTAGCCAATTGAAGCAGAGCATTCGTATTGACCCCCGCTCTACCACACCACTAGGAGATGACAACTCTGTTTTTCAACCCCAAAATGGTAATCCCCAAATTTTATATGGCCCTGGAAATATTGATGATGCTGAAGATGCCGAAGTCGTCATTCACGAATATGGTCATGCCTTATCTTATTTTGCCAATGGCAATAACCGCCTCTCAGCAGAACGCGAAGGACTAGAAGAAGGACTTGCCGACTATTTCAGTACTTCATACTCTCGTAACCTTTCCGAATTTGGTTGGGAAACGGTCTTTGATTGGGATGCAGGAAATTTTGGCTTTGATCGTTCTGCCAATAGTACCAAAAGATACCCCGATGATGTGAACGGGGAAAAATATAACGATTGCGAAATCTGGTCTTCCACCCTCATGGATATTTGGGAGGTCTTGGGCCGCGAAAAAACCGATTTAATCGCATTAGGGTCACTCTATCAATATACTGCCACCACCAACTTAAAAGCTGCGGCCAATATTTTAATTGCAATGGAAAGAGCCATTTATCAAGGTGCTTATTTCGACCAAATGGCTCCCTCCCTAATCGCTAGAGGATTACTTGAAACAGCTATTGACGCAGGGCAAGATCGAACGATATGTCTAGGAGATACCATCCAATTAGGTGGCTCGAATATCGAACTACTCGATGCCGATATTTTTTGGGAACCAAGCCTATCTGTAATAGAATCAACTTCTTTAAACCCATTAGTCAATCCTGATCGCCCCACCTGGTACTATCTAACAGTGCAAGACTGGAATAACCGCCAAACTTATGAAGATTCGGTATTTATTGACGTAAAATATTGTTTTGATTCAACACCAATTGATGCGATCCAAATTGTAAATACAGACCGTTTTCTTGCTGGTCGCGGCAACGCCATTGTAGAGGTTCCTAGTGGTACCGAACAAGTAAGTATTGAAGTATTCGACGCCTTTGGGCATCGAATGAAGGAGTACAAACAAGTAGGAGATCAACGTATTGAAATCCCATCAAATGACTTTGGACATGGTATTTACTTAGTAAAAATTACCGCAGATGATATACAAGAGGTTATCAAAATAGCTAAAAGCCGTAACTGGCAAGATTAAGGCAAATTAAAAGGGTGCAGCCACACCATCTCTATTCTCTCAGTTTGCTAATGCAAACGATC
>JAHDCM010000375.1 GCA_020629895.1 Bacteroidota bacterium | reverse complement strand
GGCAACTACAAACGGATAGCCCGACCTTTTTTCGCCTCGTGCCTGTCGATGCGTATCCGCATTGATAGGCGAGGCGAAAAAAGGACACGCCCAGTTACTGATGATTGGGTGATTGGGTGAATGAATGATTGGAGGATTGGAGGATTGGATGATAGGTTGAATGGATGATTGGGCTTATATAGGAATCTGAATAGTAACTTTTGTACCTGGATAAGAAGGATCATTATCAAAGGCATTGTCGGTATGTAGGAGCATGGAACGAGTATTGAGGCTATTGATTAAAGCGATTCGTTCTTCCATATTATCTCCACTTATGGACTGGTGTCCTTTTCGAATTTGTTGATTTAATTGTTTTGTTGCTTCCCTTCCAATACCATTATCAATGATTTGACAAATGAGATAGTCTTCTTGTTGATGGAAGGAAAGTTGGATAAAAGAGCCAGGCGATTCAATGCGATGTCTCATACCGTGCCAGACAGCATTTTCGACATGTGGTTGAATGAACATGGGTGGTATTTCGATGGCACTCGGATCAAGGTTATCGGCTAGTTGAATCTCGTATTCAAAGCCCATTCCGAAGCGCAGGCGTTCGAGTTCGAGGTAGGTGTTTAGCAGTTCAATTTCATCTTCTAAATACATATAGTCTTTTTGCGAATAATTGAGCGATTGTCGCATGAGACGCGCAAAACTGACGAGGTATTTATTGGCTGATTTACGATCATTTTCTACGACATAGTGGCTGATGCTTTGTAGGGAATTGAACATAAAATGGGGATCCATTTGCTTGGTGAGCGACTTGAGTTTGACCCTCGCTTGTTCTTGCACTAATGCCATTGAAATTGCCTTTTCTTTTTCGAGTGACGCTTCAACTTGTTTTCGTGCTTTTCGGACTTTTTGGTATTGGGTAAAAATAAATACACTCAGTAATAAAAATAAGGCTCCTCCAATACTAGCTGCTAGTGTTCGGAAACGAGAGGCTTGTAATTCGCTTTTCATCAAGGCTTGCTCTTTGGCTAATATTAATCTATTTTTTATTTGTTGAATACTATCTTCGTATTGATAGTGAATTTTAGCGACCTCTGCACTTTTTAAGCTTTTATTCATGGAGTCTTTGAGCGTTCTATGTTTTTCGTGGTACTTGAGTGCTTCTTGGGTATTGCCCAACTCCTTTTCAAAGGTATATAATAATTCCATTAGTTTAACATGCCCTCCAATGAATCCATTTTCGATACATAGTGCCTCACTTTTTTGAGCATACATACGTCTTTTATCATGTGCTTTCTTTTTATGATAAAACATGGACATGACTGTATAACATTCTTGTAATTTAAATGTAGCTCCTTCTTTTTCATAGACATCAAGTCCAAAATGAAGTAATTTCCCAGCCTCCTCCAAGTTTCCTTTTTCCATATAGTAGTTGCCCAAATTGATTGATGTAAAAGCCTTGCTTTTTATATTACCGACACTATCTGCCATATCATAAGCGGCACTGAAATAGTGTTCAATAAGCGAGTCAGATTTATTAAAATGTTGGTAAACGATACCGATATTGACTAGGGCTGTGACATGGTTATTGGGATCCATGTGTTCTTGTTTCTCTACATAATCTAGTACAATGAGCTTATATTCAATGGCTTTTTCAAAATCATCTAGCGCGGTATATAAATCACTTAAAGCACTTTGAATCGCTACTTTTATTTTTTTCAGATTGTATTTTTCTGCTATATCTAATGAGCGTAAATACTCGTTCAATGCTAATGGTACTTGTTCTCTAAGTTCATATAAACGCCCCACTCTGAAATAGCAGGCAGCTAGTAACTCTGCTGCTTGGTCTTCTTCTTCTTTCCAGTTATTGATAATTTTTTTAGTTACTCTCAAGGCCTCATCATATTGCCCTGTTCTTAGTAATATCTTCGCTAGATCATTTTCATAATGGGCGGCTTTAAATTCGTCGCCTTCTTCTTTTGTCACTTTAATGGCTGCCTGAAAATAATGCAAGGTACTATCCATTTGCGCTTGTGAACGATAAATGAGTCCTATCATGTGTAAAGACCCACGTATGCCTCGCTTGTATTTTATTCGTTTGCTAAGTGTTAAAGACTGACGCGCATACTTCATACTTTCCTCAAAGTTTCCCAAGTGTCGATTACTAGAAGCAATGTAAATAATCGCATCTATGCTACGAGAAGTATCTTTAATACCTGGAAGTAATGATTTAATTTGTTGAATAAAAGTGGTATCGCCTTGCCAATTTGAAAAGAGACTAATATAACGTGCCTGCGACAACATAGACATCGCCATCATCGTACTATCTTGGGTTTCCTTAGAGTACTCCACTAGGAGTTTCCCCAACACCAAAACAGTATCATGACTTTCATTAAAGTACGTTTCACAAATACCTCGTAATGCGGTCAGGCGTTCTTTAGGATCTGCAGTTTCATCCTCCCAGATTTTTTTATTCTCATCTCTGGTGAGTTTCACTTCGTGTTGAGCAAGCGCGGTTGTTGAAATACCAAACAAACCAATGATGATGGCTAGAAATAAACGAATAAACACAAGCTAGTAATTTTGCAAAGAAATGGATCGTAATCATTAAGCTACTACGAAAATACGTAATTTAAAAATGCTTGCATAGATAGATCGCTTATATATTCTATTAAATTTCAATTATTGCGCTCCATACCATATCGCAATCCCCACAAAAGAAATAACAGCCGAAATTAAGCCAACTAAAAAGAAAGTCAAGGAATAGCGAATGTAGGTGTATTTATTTTTGAGTGTTTGTCCTTGAAAATAAATGAATATGATTTCCCTTTTTGTATAGATTATGCTTATTTTTAAGCAATTATTAAATCAAGATTATATTATGAGTGATAAATTGCTGGAAGTCATTAATCTGGAAACCCACTTCAAAACAGAAGATGGAATTGTCAAAGCAGTAGATAAAGTAAGTTTTACGATCCACAAAGGAGAAACAGTAGGAATTGTAGGCGAATCGGGGTCAGGAAAATCAGTCACTTCCTTGTCCGTAATGGGACTAATTCCGCAACCTCCAGGAATGATAGCAGGTGGACAAATTTTGTACCACGACCGCAATGGAAATGCCATAGACTTGGTACAACTTTCCGAAGATGAAATGCGGAAATATCGCGGCAATGAACTCGCGATGATCTTCCAAGAACCCATGACCTCTCTCAATCCCGTATTTACCTGCGGCGATCAGGTCATGGAAGCCATTTTATTGCACCAAGATATTAGTAAAGACGAAGCCGAAAAGCTCACCCTCAACCTTTTTGAAAAAGTACAACTCCCTACCCCGCCCCGTATTTTTTCTGCCTACCCACACCAACTATCAGGCGGGCAAAAGCAACGGGTCATGATTGCCATGGCCATGTCCTGCAATCCAAGCGTTCTAATTGCTGATGAGCCAACAACAGCACTAGATGTTACTGTCCAAAAAACCATCCTCGAACTAATGGATGACCTCAAAGAAGAAATGGACTCTTCTGTTATTTTTATCACCCACGATTTAGGAGTAATTGCCGAAATTGCCGACCGAGTCATTGTCATGTACAAAGGCCATATCGTAGAGCAAGGAAGCGTACTCGAAATATTTGACAATCCGCAACATCCATACACCAAAGGACTACTTGCTTGTCGGCCGCCGCTAGGAAAACGCCTCAGCAAATTACCTACTGTCGATGACTTCATGGGCTTCGATGCCAATGGAAAAATGATCGAAAAGGTATCCTCTATCAAAGAAATGATTGCGTCTGTGACCATCACTTCCGATCAAACCAAACAACGACTCGTTGACCTCAAAAAACAAGAACCACTCCTTCAAATCAAAAACCTAAAAACCTGGTTTCCTTCCAAGAAAAACTTTTTCGGTAAAGTACTCGACTGGGTCAAAGCCGTAGATGATGTTTCTTTTGATGTATATCCAGGCGAAACACTAGGTTTAGTAGGAGAATCTGGCTGTGGCAAAACGACGCTTGGACGTAGTATTATCCGCCTCGCTCCAGTACGAGATGGAGAAATCATTTATAAAGGAAAACA